>JAJZVE010000452.1 GCA_021845835.1 Pseudomonadota bacterium
GGCGGTGCTTTCGGTGAAGGTGCCCGATCCGAAATTCTCCTCCCAGACCAAGGAGAAACTCGTCAGCAGCGAGGTGCAGCCGGTGGTGCAGGCGGTCGCGGCGGACGCGATCGCCCACTGGTTCGAGACGCATCCGAAGGAGGCGCGCGCCATCATCCAGAAGGTGATGGATGCCGCCGCCGCGCGCGAGGCCGCGCGCAAGGCGCGGGAACTCACGCGCCGCAAGGGTGTGCTGGATGTCTCCACCCTGCCCGGCAAGCTCGCCGACTGCCAGGAACGCGACCCGGCGCTGTCGGAACTGTTCATCGTCGAGGGCGATTCGGCCGGTGGGTCCGCCAAACAAGGGCGCGACCGGAAATTCCAGGCGATCCTGCCGCTGAAGGGCAAGATCCTGAACGTCGAGCGCGCGCGCTTCGACCGCATGTTGAGCAGCGCGGAGATCGGCACGCTGATCACCGCGCTCGGCACCGGCATCGGTCGCGCCGAGCCGGACCAGGGCGGGTTTGACCTATCGAAGCTGCGCTACCATCGCATCGTCATCATGACCGACGCGGACGTGGACGGCTCGCATATCCGCACGCTGCTGCTGACCTTCTTCTTCCGCCAGATGCCGGAACTGATCGAGCGCGGGTTCCTCTACATCGCGCAGCCGCCGCTGTATCGCGCCAAGCGCGGCAACGACGAGCGCTACCTGAAGGACGACGCGGCGCTGGAGAAGTTCCTGCTCGACAAGGCGCTGGCGGAAGCGCGGCTGACCTATGCCGATGGCCGCGTGCTGGAAGACGACGCGCTGCGCGCCGAGGCGGCATGGCTGCGCGAGGCGACGCTGCGGCTGCGGCGGCTGGCGAACGGCACGCCGCTCGCGCTGGTCGAACAGGCCGCGATCGCCGGCGCGCTGACCCCGGACATCGATCGCGCCACGGCGGCGGCGCAAACGCTGGTGCAACGGCTGGATGCGATCTCGCTTCCCGCGGAACGTGGCTGGAAAGTTGCCGCCGACACCGCCGGATTGACGCTGGCGCGCACGGTGCGCGGGGTCGCCGAGCGGCATGTGCTGGACGCACCGACGCTGCGCAGCGCGGAAGCCCGCTGGCTTGCCGAACGCACGGCAGGTCTGACGGAGCGCTTCGCCACGCCGGCCACGCTGAAGCTGGAGGCGCAGGAAGGATCGGTCGCCGGCCCGGCCGCTGCGTTCGAGCGCATCCTCGCGCATGGCCGCCGCGGCCTGACGGTGCAGCGCTTCAAGGGTCTGGGCGAGATGAATCCCGACCAGTTGTGGAAGACCACGCTCGATCCCGCGGTACGCACGCTGCTGCAGGTGAAGGTGGGCGACGTCGAGGACGCCGGGCAGGTGTTCGCGACGCTGATGGGCGACGTGGTCGAGCCGCGGCGCGACTTCATTGTCGGCAATGCGCTGAAAGTGGCCAACCTGGACGTGTAGCGCCGGGACTGCGCCGCAGAGGTGGCGCCGTCGGCGTCGCCCTGCCCGGCAATCCGGGCCGGCCCCGCCCGGCGCGGGCGCTGCGGCCATAAAATTGTCGAAACCATATCGACGTCAAGTCGGCTTGGTGGCAATCTGCTGCCCCTGCAGCGGAAAGTGCCATCATGCGCAACATGTTCGAATGCGTGACGTCGCGCGTTGCGGCGGGTATCGCCGTCGGCGCCCTCACCGCCTTGCAGGTTGCCGCCGCCGGGGCCGCAACGCTGGACGTCGGCCCCAACCAGCATTTCAAGATGCCGTCGCAGGCTGCGGCAGCGGCGCATGACGGCGACCACATCAAGATCGCCGCCGGCCAGTATTTCGACTGCGCCGTCTGGCGGGCCAATGACCTCGTCATCGAAGGCGCGGACCCGAAGACCACGGTCATCACCGACAAGGTCTGCCAGGGCAAGGCGCTGTTCGTCACGGTGGGCAAGAACATCACCGTCCGCAACCTGACCCTGACGCGGGCCCGCGTGCCGGACGGCAACGGCGCCGGCATCCGCGCCGAGGGCGAGAACCTGACCATCGATCATGTCTATTTCATCAACAACCAGGACGGCATCCTGTCGGCGCCCAGCCCCAACAGCAAAATCCTGATCCGCGACAGCGAGTTCCTCCGCAACGGCAGCTGCGACAACGCGGCCGGCTGCGCGCACGGGATCTACATCAACGCCGCCGCCCTGCTGCGCGTCGAGCACAGCAAGTTCTTCGAGACCAAGCACGGGCACCACATCAAGTCCCGCGCCAAGGAAACCGAGATCATCGACTGCGACATCGCCGACGGTCCCAACGGCACCGCCAGCTACGACATCGAGATTCCGAACGGCGGCGGGGTGGTGGTGCGCGGCAACCACATCGAGAAGGGTCCGAAGTCGGAGAACCATACCGGCGCGGTGGTGATCGGCTTCGAGGGCATTACGCAGCCCACGCCGCAGATCGCGGTCGAGAACAACACGTTCCAGGTTGACGGCGACTATAATTCCTATCTCGTGGTCAACATGACCGCGACCCCGGCCGAACTGAAGGGCAACATCCTGAAAGGCAATGCCAAGGCCCTGCGCGGCGACGGCGACGTGAAATGAGCCGGGAATGAAAGCCCCGCCGGCCGCCGTGGTGCGCGCGGGGTGGCTGATCGCGGGCGGGCTGCTGTGGGCGCCGCCCACGATGGCGCGTGTGCTGGCGGTCGGACCGGGCCTTCCCTTTCCCTTGCCCAGCGCCGCCGCCGCCGCCGCCCGGAACGGCGACCAGGTCACGATCGCGCCCGACACGTATTTCGACTGCGCCGAATGGCGCGCCAGCGATCTGGTGATCAGCGCGACTGCGCCCGGCGTGACGATCACTGACAAGGCATGCGGCGGCAAGGCATCCTTCGTCATTTCCGGGGATCGCGTGACGGTGCGTGGCATCAGCTTCGACCGCGTCCGGGTGCCGGACGGAAACGGCGCCGGCATCCGCGCCGAGGGCCGCGACCTGACCGTGGAGGATTGCACCTTCGTCAACGACCAGGACGGCATCCTGTCCGGCCGGCAGGGCGGGTTCCTGCGCATCAGCAACAGCCGCTTCATCGCCAACGGCATCAGCCTCGATGGCCGGCCGACCCATGCCGTGACAGTCGGCGCTCTCGACCTGCTGCGGATCGAGCATTCCAGCTTCGCGAAGGGACGTGGCGGCGACGACATCGACTCCTCGGCGCGTCGCACCGAAATCGTGGCGGACAGTTTTGCCGACGAGGGCGGCCACATGGCCGGCCCGCTGGTGATGGTACGCGGCGGCGCACTGACCCTGGACGGCAACCGCTTCGATCTGGCGCCCGCGGCAGCCGACCGGCCGGGTGCGGTGCTGTTTGTCGGCGACGCCACCGCGCTTGCGGTGCGCGGCAATACCCTGGTCGAGCCGCAGGGCCATGTGCCGCTGCTGCGCAACTGGACCGGGCTTTCCGCCACGGCGCAGGCCAACACGGCGCCGCCGAATGCGGTCGTCGTGTCCGACAGCGGCACGACCTATCATCGCCTGCGCGCGCAGCTTGCCGCGTTGCGGGATGAACTGCGCGGCCTTGCGCATACGCTGCGGCACATCGTCGGGTCGGCGGCTCGCGCGGCACACCTGATCAGGTAGCGCGTGATCGCGCCAAGCGGATACGTCGAAGCGCGTGAATCACGCGCTCACCCCAAGAGCTGCAACGCGCTGACCGTTTTTGGTCAGCCGGACAGCCCGCCAGGCCAGCGGGCAGTCCGCTGTCCATCGGCCATTACCAGCGCCGCGAACAGCGCAATGACAGCGGCCCCGACCGGGGCGTGCACACCGTGCATCGTCATCGCCAGCGGAATCGCCAGCACCAAGATCAGTGTGCCAAGCTCGGGCAGCACCAGGGCGCCCCGCGCCTGCAGACGCTCGGCGGCGAACAGGATCGCCGCGCCGGACAGCATCGGCAGGTCGTAGACGAAGGCATGCGGCGTCGCGAGGCATGTCGCGGCGATCACAGCCGGCACCGCCAACGCATGCGGCAGGCGTCGCCACGCCGCCCAGGCGATGATCCCGGCCGTGATCGTCGCCGCCATCTGCGCGACCCACGCCACGCCCGGCGCGACGCCGAGCGCCTGCAGGTTTTCCAGCACGGTCGGCATCAGCGGATGGCCCACCATGTCCCGGTCGAACAGCAACGCATAGGCCGGCAGCGCGTGCAGCCACGACCACCAGATGGTGGCACCGAAAGCGGCCGAGGTGACCAGCAACAACCCCGCCGCTGTAGCGCAGGCTGCCGCGACGCTGCGCCATTGCCCGCCGGCGACCAGGGCCACCGGCACTAGCAGGCCGAATTGCGGCTTGTAGGTCAGCAGGCCGAACAGCACCCCGGCCAGCACCGGGCGCCACGGCACCAGTCGCAGGCCGCCGACCTGCAGCGCCGCCAGCAGGAATCCACTCTGTCCGGCGACCAGACAGGCTGTCGTTGCCGGCGCGAGCAGCGCGACACAGACGGCGGCTCGCTTATTGCGGACGGCGGCACAAATGGCCAGCAGGTAGAGCGGCACGGTCGCGGCCATCCAGACGGCATAGGCGGCATGAAACGACAACAACCCGAGCGGTAGGATCAGCAGCAGGAAGGTCGGCGGATAGGGAAATGGGTTGTAGTCCGCATCCGGCATGCCGAGCGCTACCTGCGCCGCATGCAGCCTGGCGAAGTCGTAAAGATCCGCCGCCGGATGGGCGAGGACGATCCGCGCATAGGACCAGAGGGCGAAGAAATCGCCGAGCGGCGGGCCTGCGCCTGGGGCGAGGGCAACGTCGACCTCGCCGATCAGATAGATCACGCTGACGCCGATTAGGATCGCGCCCAGCCAAGCCGA
>JAJZVE010000453.1 GCA_021845835.1 Pseudomonadota bacterium
TGACGCTGGCTGCGGTGCATATCGTGTTCGTGCTGTCGGCGCTTGGCATCGCGCTGATCGACCGTGCGCACCGGCCGGCTGCCGCGCACTGACCACTGACCGGCGGGTCCTGGACCCAGGCGCCGGCAAATGACGCGCTACGCCGCCGCCAGCACCCGGCGGCAGGCCACGGCCGGGCGGCTTACTCCGCTGCCAGCGCCGGCGGGGTCTTCGTGCGGGCGCGCACGTCCAGCACTTCCAGGCTGATCAGGTTGCCGGCGGCGTCGAAATCGAGCAGCACCCCCGGCGCCACTTCCTCGGTGCGCGCGGACTTTACCCCCTCCGGCCCGAAGAACAGGAACATGGCATCCGTCTCCGGGTCGTAGCTGGTCCTGATCATCGCCGGGATCCTCGATCGAAATGCGCCGTGATCACCATAACACCGTCCGCCGCCGGCCGGTGCACGACCCGCAGCACCCGTCCGCCGAACGCCGCGATCGCCTTGTAGGACCGCATGCGTCCCGGCCGTGGGTCGGGCTCGGTCCAGTCGGGCGCGGTCACTGTCGCCTCGATCCAGGCCAGGTCAAGGCCCCGGAGCTGCACCGCCTCCGTGGCATGCGCGGACAGATGGACCTTGGCCGCCGGACCTGTGGAGGCGGATGGAATGGACATGCAGGGTTCCGTACCAGTGCTGAGCATGCGAGAGCCCGTCCTGGTCGCCGAAGCAATGGAAATCGTCCGGGAAACGACTCGCTATGCCGCCGCCAGCACCCGGCGGTAGCGCCGCGCCAGCGCGAAGAACCGCGCCGACAGCAGCGCCGCCGCCACCGAGAGTCCGGCGATCAGCCCGCACCACATGCCCGGCGCCTGCCAGCCCGCGCCGAACGCCAGCAGCAGCGCCAGCGGCATGCCGATCCCCCAGTACGCGACGCCGGTGATCAGCATCGGCATCCGCGTGTCCTTCAGCCCGCGCAGCGCCCCGCTCGCCACCGCCTGCAGCCCGTCCGAGAGCTGGAACACCCCGGCGATGCGCAGCAGCACCACCGCCCCCGCCTGTACCGCCGCGTCGCGCGTATAGAGGCTCGCGATTGCCGCCGGAACCAGCAGCATCAGCCCGCCCGAGACGCACTGCACCGCCAGTACCAGCGCGAACCCGCTCGCCCCCGCGCGCCGCACGCCGGCCGCGTCGCCGCGTCCGGCGGCCTTGCCGACGCGCACCGTGACCGCCAGCGCCACCCCCAGCGGCACCATGAAGGCGAAGGCGGCGACGTTCAGCGCCACCTGATGGCTCGCCACCGCCGCCGCGCCGAGCGTGCCGATGGCCAGCCCGGCGCCGCTGAACATGCTGCTCTCCAGCAGCATGCTGACCGCCATCGGCGCGCCGATGCGCAGCAGGCCGGCGATCGCCGCCGCGTCGGGACAGAGGCCACGGGCACCGCGCCAGCCGAGCCCGCGATAGCGCCGCGAAAGCCGCAGAAACAGCACCATGCCGCCCAACTGCGCCCACGACACCGTGCTGGTCGCCAGCCCGGCGCCGAACGCGCCCAGCGCCGGCAGCCCGGCCGCGCCATACATCAGGGCATAGCCGACCGGGATCAGCAGCAGCAGTCCGAAGGTGCCGAACGCCATGGTCGGCAGCGGCAGCGCCAGCCCCTCCGACAGGCCGCGGCAGGCATAGAACAGCGACAGCGCCGGCAGCGCCGGGGCGACGCCGCGCAGGAAATCGCGCGCCGGTCCGGCCAGCGACGGCGCGAACCCGAGCAGCGTGGTCAGCAACGGCGCCAGCCAGCAGACCGCCGCAGCCAGCACCAGCCCGAGCGCGCCCGCGATCAGCAGCCCCTGCCCGAACAGCGGCCCCACCGCGTCGCGCCGCCGCGCGCCGTCGAGCTGCGCGACCGAGGGCGACAGCGCCGCATTCACGCCGATCGCGGCGATGTTGGCGAGATGGAACAGCGCCGTGCCGACGGCGACCGCGCCCAGCACCGTGGCGCCGAGATGCCCGGCGAGCACGACATCGACCGTGTTCATGCCCATCGTCGAAAGCTGGCCGGCGACCAGCGGCAGCGCGAGGCGCGCGGTGGCGCGCAGTTCGTGTCCGAACAGGTGCCGCGGCGGCTCGGCGACCGGCGGGGCCGGCGGCCGGCTCAGTGGATTTCGCCGGCCCGCCGCAGTGCCTCGCGCATCTTCGCGGCGGTGAAGCCGGGCGCGCGCGCCATGTCCAGGATCGCCTTCTCGCGCCGCGCGATCAGCGCGATGGCATCGGGCAGTTTCGCCACCGCCGCGGCGGGGACGACCACGGCGCCGTGCCGGTCGGCGTGGATCACGTCGTCATGGTCGCAGACCATGCCGAACACGTTGGCCATGCAGCGCATCTGCACCAGATGCACGTGCGCGTGGCTGGGTCCGACGCGCCCGCCGACGATCTGAAAGCCCGGCGCCAGCGCATCGAGGTCGCGGAACGAGCCGTTGGTGACGCAGCCGGCGACGCCGAGCGCCAGATGCACCGTCGATTGCACCTCGCCCCAGAACGCGCCGTAGCCGGGCCGGTCGTCGATGTCCTGCAGCACCGCGATGGTCGGCATGTCGTCCTGCGCGGCGACGTACTCGTACCAGTCCTCGCGCGGCGGGATGGCGCCGCGCGGCGCCTCCCTGGCGCGGATCAGGCCGGTGCGGGCGAGGCCGACGATCGGCGGCAGCTTGCGGTCGGCGGCGACCATCGGTTCCACGGTGAAGCCGAGCGCGCGCCGCTCCGGCGTCACCAGTTCCAGGCCGTTGCAGATGGTGGGCGTGTCCCACTGGCGCAGCGCGTCGAGGTCGGCGCGCGTGAAGGGCCGGTCGCTCATTGCCGTTCAGTCCTGTGTTCCTGGCCCTGCCAGTGTCGCGCGCCGGTGGCACGGCGGCAACCGGGGACGCGAGCGCCGACGGTGCAAGCATGGCGGGTCGTTCCCAGGCTGCGCCAGCCAACCGCGCGTTTACATCGGCAGCATCGCCGATTACAGGAACAGCGGGGCCGCGCGGAAGTTGTCGCAGGAAACACGTCCGATCAGGTGGCAATGTCCAATGACGGCGATCCGCCTTCTGGGCAGACGTTGTTGTGGCGCGACGATCTCCCGGCCCCGTCGGTGCGTCGGCGCAATGCCGTGCCGGCGCGGCTCGGTGGAGGGGGGCGTTGCCATGTTCGCAAGATTCTGTTCCGGCGTGCTGCTTGCGCTGTCCGTGCTGGCGCCGCCGATTGTTGCGCACGCCGCCGACGCGCCGGAGGTCGTGGCCTCGCTGCGGCAGCGGGCAGAGGCCGGGGATGCCGTCGCGCAGGCCGAACTCGGCGTCGCCTATGCCAAGGGCGCCGGCGTGAAGCAGGATTACGCCGCCGCGGCCGGCTGGTTCTACAAGGCGGCCGCACAAGGCAACGCGCAGGCCGAGGACGGCCTCGGCGTGCTCAACCAGATCGGCGGCGGCATGCCGCGCAACGACGCTCGGGCGGCCGCCTGGTACGACAAGGCCGCCACGCAGGGATGGCCGGAGGCGGAGAGCAATCTCGGCATATTGTACGACGACGGCACCGGCGTCGCACAGGATCGCGCCAAAGCGGTGGAACTCTACCGCCGTGCCGCCGAGCACGGCAGCGCCCAGGGCGCCTTCAACCTCGGGCGCGCCTATCTCACCGGCAAGTATCTGCCGATCGACGGCGCGCAGGCGGCGACGTGGCTGCGCAAGTCGGCCGGCGAGGGATTGCCGCAGGCGCAGTTCCTCATGGGCAAGTTGTACGACGCCGGCCTGGGCGTGCCGAAGGATGCGGTGACCGCCTACGCCTATTACCGGATCGCCGCCGTGCATGGCTTCGCACTGGCCACGCAGGCCGCCGCCGGCGCGCGCAACCGGCTGTCGCCGCAGCAGATCGGCGATGCCGACCGGATCGCCGCCGCCTGGCATTCCGGCATGAAGCTGCCGGACGAGACGACGAACGACGCCGGTCCGGCCGCCGCGACGCCGGTTTCGAAGGGCTGGTGCGGCTATTACTGGCGCATGCCGGGCGCCGGACGCCTGGAGAAGTGGAACTTCAACCGCGACGGCACCTTCACGCACGAAGGCGTGCTGGCCGGCGGGGCGGCGACGACCGGCAGTTCCCAGCGCGGCACCTACCGGATCGGCGACGGCAGCATCGCGCTGCACATCGTCAAATCCGCCACCATGTTCAGCGCCGGCGGCGCGGGCGAGCACCAGGCCTACGGCGGCGGCAGCGACGCCGCGGCGCAGACCCTCAACCTGCCGTTCCGCCTGGTCGGCAACGGCAGCGAGGGCATGGTACTGAATAATGCGGCCTACAAGTATCAGCACATGTGGGAATGCCCGGCCGACAAGCCGCCGACCTGGGGATGCGTGCCGAAGTGCTATTGACCGCGCGGTGCCACCGCAATCCTGACGAGATCCGGACAAGGGGCAGGCCGACTTTCGGCCCGCCCCGTCGTCCTCAAATGGCTCCCGGAGTAGGACTCGAACCTACGACCCAGCGGTTAACAGCCGCGAAATTGGCCGCAACACCAGAAAACACGGGGCAACATATAGGCTCCATATGCCGCAGATTTCCTTGACTCTGACGGAATGGTATGCGACATCAGGCAACACGGAAGAACATGGCGAGACAGCCGTTTTTGTTGCCCCCATGTTGCCCCGGAAGATGTTGCCCCGAAGCAGGCGACCGAGCGGTTAGGCACCGCTTGGCCTTGCGAAGGGGAAAGGATGGGAGCAAGCGGTAATGTCGCGTGTTGCGTTGACGGATCGGTTCATCAACTCCCCCCAACGGGTGCCCGCTAGCGGCCGGAAGGACTACCCCGACGCTCTGGTGCC
>JAJZVE010000454.1 GCA_021845835.1 Pseudomonadota bacterium
GCAGGAAGGACCGTCGGCGCGAAATCATGGCCCTTTGTCCGAGATGTAACCGACGCATCGCAGACCTGCCCATTGAACGCGATATAGCCTTGGCTACATGTTGCGGCGGTCAGCACGCCGGGACGGTTCGGGAGGTATTTTGAGCGACGACATTCTGTGCGCCGGTCCGCTCGCGGCCGAGCCGTGCCTGAGCCGCGAGGACGTGCTGCGCGCGCGCGACCGCCTGCGCGTGCTGCAGACACGCGCGTCGCGCCGCTGGCTGCGCCTGCTGTGGCTGCTGGCCGGGCCGGGCGTGCTGGTCATGCTGGGCGAGAACGACGGGCCGAGCATGGTCTCCTACGCCACCACGGGCGCGTCCTACGGCGTCGGCTTCTTCGTCCCCTTCATCCTGATCACCTTCCTGATGGCGTTCGTGGTGCAGGAGATGACGGTGCGGCTCGGCGCCGCCACGCATCGCGGCCATGCCGAACTGATCTTCCAGCGCTTCGGTCCGTTCTGGGGCTATTTCGCGATGGCCGACCTGGTGTTCGGCAACGTGCTGACGCTGGTCACGGAGTTCATCGCGATCCAGGCGGGCGGCCTGTATTTCGGCGTCCCCTCGCGGCTTTCGGTGGCGCTGGGCGTGGCGCTGGT
The DNA here is from genome assembly GCA_021845835.1 of Pseudomonadota bacterium. The sequence continues at coordinate 634 of JAJZVE010000454.1, forward strand.
GCTGGCATCCCTCGCCTTCCGCCGCTACGCGACCTGGGAGCGGTTCCTGCTGACGCTGGCCGTGGGCAATCTGTTGTTCGTGCCGGCGGCGCTGTTCGCCCACCCCGACGGCGCCGCGCTGGCGCATGCGCTGGCCTCATGGGGACCGCTGCCGGGCGGGTTCAGCACGACGTTCGTGACGCTGATCCTCGCCAATATCGGCGCAACCGTGACGCCGTGGATGATCTTCTTCCAGCAGAGCGCGGTGGTGGACAAGGGCCTGACGCGCGCCGACCTCGCACAGGGGCGGCTCGATACCGCGATCGGCGCCGTCGTCGCCGCGATCGCCGCGATCGCGACGTTACTGGCCGCGGCGCCGCTGTTCGCCGCCCATGTCGACGTCTCGAACTTCGCCAGCGGCGCCGACTTCGCGACCGCGCTGCGGCCGCTGCTCGGCGGCACGGGGGCGACGCTGTTCGCGCTTGGCATCGTCGAGGCCGGGCTGGTGGCGGCGATGACCATTTCCACCAGCTCCTCCTACGCGCTGGCCGAGACGATGAGCGCGCATCACAGCCTCAATCTCGATTTTTCCAGCGCGCGGCTGTTCTACGCGACCGCGGTCGGCTCAACGCTGCTGGCCGCGGCGATCGTGCTGATCCCCGGCGCGCCGCTGCTGGCGATGACGCTGACGGTGAACGTGATCGCCACGCTGCTGATGGCACCGGCGCTGCTGCTGCTGCTGCTGCTGGTGAACGACCGCGAGATCATGGGCGATCTGGCCAACGGCTGGCGCAGCAACCTGGCCGGCGGCGCGATCACGGTCGCGATCGCGGCGGCCGGTTCGTTCTACGGCGTCATCACGGTATTCCCCCGCCTGCTCGGCTGACAGGAGCGATGCGATGAAGGCGCGCGATCTGCTTGAACCGACCCAGCTCACCGCCGCGACGGAGCGCAAGCTGCCGCGGCGCAGGCTCGGCCACGGCGCGACGGCGCTGCTGGTGCTGCTGCGCATCTATGTGCTGATCGCGGTGCCGATCGTCGGCTATGCGTTCGTACGTGCGCTGCTGACGGCGCAATAGGGATGGCGAACATGGCGGGATGCGCTGCGCTTTCCCGCCCCCGCAAAGCCTCAATGCAGCTTCACGCTCGGTTCCGGCCGCTGCGACAAGCCGCTGACGAGACTCCGCCAGAACACCGCGCCGGTGCCGTGCAGCGCCGCCTGGTGCATCTTGTAAAGCATACGGTACACGAGCCGCGCGAAATAGCCCTCGATGAACACGCTGCGGCCGATCAGACCGCCCATCAGGCTGCCCACCGTCGAGTATTTGCCGAGCGACACCAGCGAGCCGAAATCGTGATAGACGAACGGCGCCAGCGGCTGTCCGTCCAATCGTCGGCGCAACTGCCGCAGCAGGTGCGACGCCTGCTGGTGCGCTGCCTGCGCCCGCGGCGGCACCGGCAGCGGGAAGCCGGGGCGCGGACAGGCGGCGCAGTCGCCGATGGCGAAAATGTCGGAATCGCGCGTCGCCTGCAGTGTCGGCAGCACGACAAGCTGGTTGATGCGGTTCGTTTCCAGCCCGTCGATGTCGCGCAGGAAATCCGGCGCCTTCACGCCCGCCGACCACACCACCAGTTCCGCCGGCACGAACGCGCCGCTCGCCAGCATCACGCCGTCCGCCCGCACCTCGCTCACGCGCGCACCTGTCATCACCTCGACGCCCAGCTTCTCCAGCAGGCCGCGTGTCGCATCGGCGATGCGTTCCGGCAGCGCGGGCAGGATGCGCTCCGCCGCCTCGATCAGCACGATGCGGATGTCGCGTTCCGGCGCGATACGATCGAGGCCGTAGGCGACCACGGCGCGCACCGTGCGGTGCAGTTCGGCGGCGAGTTCCGTGCCCGTGGCACCGGCGCCGATGATGGCGACGTGCAACTGGCCCGGCCGCACCGGCGCCTCCTGCGTGTTGGCGCGCAGGCAGGCGTTGACCAGGCGGCGGTTGAACCGCGTCGCCTGTTCCGGCGTCTCCAGCGGCACGGCGAAATCCTTGGCCCCCGGCGTGCCGAAATCGTTGGTGATGCTGCCGATCGCCAGCACCAGCGTGTCGTAGCCGAGCCAGCGCGGCGGTGTGATTTCCCGTCCTTCCTCGTCGAACGTGGCGGCCAGCCGGATCCGCCGGCGCGCGCGGTCGAGGCCGACGAACTCGCCATAGCGGTAGGTGAAACGGTGCCAGTGCGCCTGCGCCAGATAGTTCAGCTCGTGCTGCGCGCGGTCGATGCTGCCGGCGGCGACGGCGTGCAGCAGCGGCTTCCACAGATGCGTGCGTGCCCGCTCGACCAGCGTGACCTGCGCGCGCCCGCTGCGGCCCAGCGTCTCGCCGAGCCGTGTCACCAGTTCCAGCCCGGCGGCGCCGCCGCCGACCACGACGATGCGATGCCGGCCGGCCTCGGGTGCGGCCGGCGTTGGTTCGGCGGCGTGCGTCATCGCGAACTCCCCTGCCGGTGCCGATGTCCCGGCGCACGCACGCCGTCTTGATCGCGCCTGCAACGACGATGCCGCGGCGGCACTGTTATGCTCCGACCTGGCCGTTAGCGTCCGCAAGGAGTTTTTTTGGTGCGTCTGTCCTGGTTCATGGTTCTGCTCCCGCTCGCGCTCGGCGGCTGCCTGTCGTTCAGCAGCAGCAATCCGCCGCCGCCGGCGAGCAATACAGTGGTGATTCCGCCCGGCACGACCGTGGTGTGCAGCGACGGCACGGCGCCGCCCTGTCACTGAGGCGGCTTTGCGGCGATCTGCCGCAGTTGTGACATGACCTGCCCGGCGAAGATCACCGGCCCGCCGATCTTCACGCCCGCGGTGCGCAGCCCGTCGGCGGTCCAGGTGTTGCAGGTGGTGAACGCATCGTACGTGCCCGTGGCGGCGAAAAAGACGCTTCCCAAATAAGGACCGTCCCGCAGGCGGATCGGCGCGCCGGCAGCGTCGTTCTGCACCGACCCGCGCAGGAAGCCGCGGAGCGCGGTTTCGCCCGCCTCGGTCACGCGCAGGACCACGACGCTGTCGGCGCCAAAGGCCGCCGCGGGCGGCGCACGCAGCGCCGTCATCAGCAGCGCGGCGCGGCTCGGCAGCAGGGCGGAGAGCGTCTCCAGCAGTCCGGGCCCGGGCGACAGCAGATATTGCCGCTCGCCGAAGCCGAAACACAGGAACCGCGCGCCCGGAAAGCCCTCGGCCAGCGGCACCAGCGGATCGCTGCCCTCTGCCGGCGCGGCGACGCACAGATCGGTGTGCCAGCCCCGGTCCGCCACCGCGATCGTGCGCGTGGCCGCGCCCGGCGGCAGCGACGGCGCCGGCGGCACGGTTGCGCACCCTGCCGCCGCGAGTGCCAGCAGCAGCCGGAGCGCGCGCGCCGCTACACAATCCCCCGCTGGCGCAGCCCGGCGATCTCCGCCGCCGTCAGCCCGAGCAGCCCGCCCAGCACCTGTTCGGTGTGCTGGCCGAGCAGCGGCGGCGGGATGCGGTAGTCGGGCGGGGTCGCCGACAGGCGCACCGGGTTGGCCAGCACCTTCACCTTCCCACCATCGGCGGTCGGATGCGGCATCTCCACCACCATGCCGCGCGCCTGCACCTGCGGATCGGCGAACACCTCGGACAGCCGGTTGATCGGCCCGCCGCCGATCGACAGCCGCTCCAGCCGTTCCACCCACCACGCGGTCGGCTGCGCGCGCAGCACCGGCGCCAGCGTCTCCGTCACCAGCACGCGGTTCTGCACGCGCGCGGCGTTGGTGGCGAAGCGCGGGTCATCGAGCAGGTGGCGGAGGTCGAACGCCTCGCAGAAACGGCGAAAGGTCGGGTCGTTGCCGACCGACAGCACCACATGCCCGTCCGCGGTCGCGAACACCTGATACGGCACGATGTTGGGATGCTGGTTGCCGAGCCGGGGCGGGTTCTCGCCGGTTGCGAGATAGTTCATGCCCTGATTCGCCAGCCACGCGACATGCGTGTCCAGCATGCCGATGTCGATATACTGACCCTCGCCGGTGCGTTCCCGGTGGCGCAGCGCGGCGAGGATGCCGATGCAGGCATAGAGGCCGGCGAACAGGTCGGCGACCGGCACGCCGACTTTCTGCGGCATGCCGTCCGGCTCGCCGGTCAGGCTCATCACGCCGCCCATGGCCTGCACCAGGCTGTCATAGCCGGGCCGCGCCGCATACGGCCCGG
>JAJZVE010000455.1 GCA_021845835.1 Pseudomonadota bacterium
GGCCAGCGCCAGCGCGCGATCGGCGCGGCCGACATCGCCCGCGGTCGCGGCGAACAGCGCATCCTCCACCGACACCGCGGCGAGGTCGCCGACGCAGGCGCTCGCCGCCGCCAGGTCGGCGGTGCCGTTCGGCCCGACATAGAGCGCGAGCTTCTCGATCTCGCCACGCGCCGCCGCGAGGTCGCCGGTCAGCCGCGCCTCCAGCCAGGCCAGCGCCGCCGGATCGACGGCGACGCCGCGTTCCTGCAGCCGGTCGCGGATCTCCCGCCCCAGATTGGCGCCCTCGACCGCATAGCAGCCGATCGCCGCCGCATCCGCCGCCTTCTCGATCGCGGCGCGCAGGCGGGAGCGGGACGGCAGGCCATGCGCCTCCAGGATCAGCAGCGCCGTCCCCTTCCCCGCCAGCGCCGCCTCCACCTCGGCGGTGCAGGCATCGGAGGCGTCGCGCACGCGGATCGCCCGCCGCCCGCCGGTCAGCGCCAGCGCCGTCATCTCCTCGCCGATCCGGTTGAAGCCGTCGCGATTGAGCTCGGCGGTCAGGAACGGATCGGCGGTAGTGCCGGCGATGCGCCGCACCAGCCGCACGGCGCGGTCGGCGATCTGTCCGGCATCGTCGCCATGGAGCAGCACCGCCCGCGCCGATCCGGGATCATTGAGGAACGCCTCGACGCGGCGCGGCTCCAGCTTCACGGCGGTCAGCGCGCCGCCAGCGCCGCCTGCCTGTCGAAATAGACGGCGAGCTGGCGCGTGATCTCGTCGGCCACCGCTTCCGCCATGCGCTGCTGCACCGCCTCCGATTCCAGGTCGGCGGCGAACAACTGCTGGTCGAACACGTTGAACCCGTCCACCGACCGCGCCGAGCCGCTGAGCAGCACGGTGCGCGCCGGGTCCTGCGCCCGCAACTGGTAATTGGCGGTGGCGACCAGCCGCACACGGGTGTTGGACGTATCCTGCTGGATGCCGATCGCGTCGCTGGCGATGCTGATGGTCGCCGACAGGTCGTACATGTGCGCGACCGACAGGCCGTTGCGCTCGAAGCGCTCCTGCAACGCCAGCCGCAGCAACTGGCCCGGCCGCTCGGGGATCAGGTCCACCGCGGTCTGCGCCAGCCCCATCGCCGCCGGGCCGGCCTGTCCGTTGCTGGCACGGGCATAGATCGGATGGAACCCGCACGCCCCCAGCGCCAGCGGTGCCAGCAGCAGCAGCGCGCGGCGGCCGACGAGGGGGCGGTCCATCGCGCTACCCGGCCACGACGAAGTTGACGATGCGGTCGGGCACGTAGATGCGCTTGACGATGCGCCGCCCGGCGATGGCGCGCGCCACGTTCGGCTCCGCCTCGGCGGCGGCGAGCACCTCGGCCTCGGGACTGCCCGGCGGCAGGGTGAGCGTGCCGCGCAGCTTGCCGAGCACCTGCACCGCGATGGTCACCGTCTCCGCCGCCGCCAGCGCCGGATCGCTCTCCGGCCAGGGCAGGTCGGCGACCAGCGTGCCGTCGCCGACCAGCCGCGCGTGCATCTCCTCGGCCAGATGCGGCATCATCGGCGCGACCAGCCGCGCCATCGTGCGCAGCGCCTGCAGCCGCATCGCCGGCAGGCCGGCCGCGTCGGGGTCGGTCGCCGGCCGGCGCTCGGCCTCGGCCAGCGCGTTGGCGAATTCGTGCAGGCGGGCGACGGCGACGTTGAAGGCGAAGCCCTCCAGCGCCTCGGTGACCGCGGCGATGGTGCGATGGGTCAGGCGCAGCAGCGCGTTGGCCGCCGGGCCGGGCGCATCCGCCGGCGCGGGACGCGCCTCGCCCATGCCCTCGACCAGGCGGAAGACGCGCTGGATGAAGCGCCAGGCGCCGGCCACGCCCGATTCCGTCCATTCCATGTCGCGTTCGGGCGGGTTGTCGGACAGGATGAACCAGCGCGCGGTGTCGGCGCCGTAGCGGGCGATGATGGCGCCGGGATCGACCGTGTTGCGCTTGGATTTCGACATCGCCTCGACGCGCCCGACCGTCACCGGCCCGCCGCCGTCGCGCGCCACCGCGGTGCCGTCGGCGCGCTTCTCCACCTCCTCCGGGTAGAGCCAGCGTCCGTCGGCGGCGCGGTAGCTTTCGTGCGTCACCATCCCCTGCGTGAACAGGCCGGCGAACGGTTCCTGCACCGCCAGATGCCCGGTCGCCGCCATCGCGCGGGTGAAAAAGCGGGCATAGAGCAGGTGCAGGATCGCGTGTTCGATGCCGCCGATATACTGATCCACCGGCAGCCAGTGATCGGCCGCCGCGCGGTTCACCGGCTCCCCGGCGCGCGGGCTGCAGAAGCGGGCGAAATACCAGGAACTGTCCACGAACGTGTCGAACGTGTCGGTCTCGCGCCGCGCCGGCTTGCCGCAGGCGGGGCAGTTCACGTGCTTCCAGGTCGGGTGGTGGTCCAGCGGGTTGCCCGGCCGGTCGAAGGTGACGTCCTCCGGCAGGCGCACCGGCAGGTCGGCATCCGGCACCGGCACGATGCCGCAGGATTCGCAATGGATCACCGGGATCGGGCAGCCCCAGTAGCGCTGCCGGCTGACGCCCCAGTCGCGCAGGCGCCAGTTCACCACGCCCTCGCCGACGCCGAGCCGCTGCAGTTCCGCGATGGCGCGGGACTTGGCCTCGGCGCTGTCCAGCCCGTCGAGGAAGCCGGAGTGATAGATGCTGCCCGGCCCGTCATAGGCGCGGTCGCCGAGCGCGAAGCGCGCCGGGTCCTCGCCCGGCGGCAGCACCACCGGCAGGATCGGCAGGTTGTAGAGCCGCGCGAACTCGAAATCGCGCTGGTCGTGGCCGGGGCAGCCGAAGATCGCGCCGGTGCCGTATTCCATCAGCACGAAATTGGCGATCCAGACCGGGAAGGTCGCGTCCTTCAGGAACGGATGGCGCACGCGCAGGCCGGTGTCGTAGCCGCGCTTCTCCGCCGTCTCGATCGTCGCCTCGCTGGTGCCGAGGCGCCGGCACTCGGCGATGAACGCGGCCGCCGCCGCGTCGCGCGCCGCGACCTGGGCCGCCAGCGGATGCTCCGGGGCGATCGCCAGGAAGGACATGCCGAACAGCGTGTCGGGGCGGGTGGTATAGACCTCGACCGAATCGGTCGCGCCCTCGGCCGCGTCCAGCGCGAAGCGCAGCCGCGCGCCCTCGCTGCGGCCGATCCACTTCGACTGCATCAGCCGCACGCGCTCCGGCCAGCGCTCCATGCCGTCGAGCGCGGCGAGCAGTTCCGGCGCGTATTTCGTGATCTGCAGGAACCACTGCGACAGCGACCGCTTCTCCACCGGCGCGCCGGAGCGCCAGCCGCGGCCGTCGATCACCTGCTCGTTCGCCAGCACGGTCTGGTCCACCGGGTCCCAGTTCACCCAGCTTTCCCGCCGCTCCACGAGGCCCGCGCGCAGCATGTCGAGGAACAGGCGCTGCTGCTGGCCGTAGTATTCGGGGTCGCAGGTGGCGAATTCGCGCGCCCAGTCGAGCGACAGGCCCATGCGCTGCAGCTCGGCGCGCATGTTGGCGATGTTGTTGCGCGTCCAGGTGGCCGGATGGATGCCGCGCTCGCGCGCCGCGTTCTCCGCCGGCAGGCCGAACGCATCCCAGCCCATCGGGTGCATCACGGCGAAGCCGCGCGCCCGCTTGTAGCGGGCGACGACGTCGCCGAGCGTGTAGTTGCGCACGTGCCCCATGTGGATCTTGCCGCTGGGGTACGGGAACATCTCCAGCACGTAGTATTTCGGCCGCCGATCCTGCGGCACGTCGTCCACGGCGAAGCAGCGGCGCTCGTCCCAGGCGCGCTGCCAGCGCGGCTCGGCGGCGGTGAAATCATAGCCTTGCGCGTCGCTGCGCGCGGCCGGGAGCTGGTCGGGAGTCATCGATGCGGCTGTGCTCGGCTGCGGGGTCATTCTCTATGGGTCAGAACAGCCCGCCCCGCAACCGGCCGAAGCTGACCCGTCGCTAGTTGGTCGCGGATTGCGCGCGCAGTTCGCGGGCCTTGGCCAGCACCTTGTTCTCGATCTCGGTGCTGGTGCCGGGCGCGACCGGGGCGTCCACCCAGTTGCCGCCCTGCTGCACCTGCCGGAAGATCGCCACCTTGATGCCGTCGGCGCGCAACTGCCGTCCCAATATATAGGCATTGGCCTTGAACCGCTCGCCGGTCGCGGTGGGCGGCGTGTACCAGTCGGTGATGATGATGCCGCCGAACGGGTCGGCCGAGGCCAGCGGCATGAAGGACAGCGTATCGAGCGCGCCGCGCCAGAGATAGGCGTTGACGCCCAGCCCCTGCCCCTGTCCCTCGCCGCCGCTTTTGTTGTTGCCGTGGCCGAACGCGAACAGCGAGCCGCTGCCGGAGGCGATGGTGCCCTGCGGGTTCTTCGACTCCCAGGGCGCCTGGGTGACGAGGCTGCGCAGCGATTCGTCCTCTGGCGGGGCGTTGCCGCCGCAGCCGGCGAGGCCGAGCAGAACGGCGCCCAGGACGGCCGGCCGCAGGCCCCGCGGCGACAGGCGTGAGAGCGTCGGGCGTCTGCCGAATTCAGTCTGCGTCATGAATTCCCATGTCCGGGGCAAAACCACACGGGGCTTTTATCGCACGCAATGGCAGAGGCCAAGGCGCATGGGCCGCCGCAAAGAAACGGGGCGGGGATTGCTCCCCGCCCCGCCGTCGTCCTGTCCTGGTCGTCCGCAGCTTGCGATGCGGACAGGCCCGTTACCAGGTGAAGAAGGTGCCCAGGCCAACGCCGCCCGGATACTGGCGGGTACGGCCGTTGCCGACCGCCGGGTCGTCGAAGGTCGCGGTGTAGGCGTCGAGATAGGCCA
>JAJZVE010000456.1 GCA_021845835.1 Pseudomonadota bacterium
CACCGGCACGCCGCACATGGCAATCGGTTGGCCTGCGTGCTCGCCGCGGGCGGTCAGCTGGATGTCCAGCGCCGCCGCCGCCGCCTCGGCATCGCTGAAGAACAATTCATAGAAATCGCCCATGCGAAAGAACAGCAGCGCGTCCGGGTGGGCTGCCTTGGCGGCGAACCACTGGGACATGGCGGGGGTCGCGCCAGTGGCATCCGGCGCCTTCGGTCGGGGCGTCATGCGCCAGCTTTAGCTGCCGCGTGCGCGGATGCGAAGCGGGACGCTTGTCGCGGGTGGCATCGCTGCGTCACGATAAGCCCGGAACGTTCAATGCGTGATGGAAATGGAAACAGGGGACGGGCGCATGGCCGATGGCAGCGATTCTCGGACCACCCGCATCTCGACCCAGGAGGCGCTGGCCCTGCATTCGGGCGGCCGGCCCGGCAAGCTGGAGATCCGCATCACCAAGCCGCTGGTGACCGCGCGCGACCTGTCGCTCGCCTACTCGCCCGGCGTCGCCGAGCCATGCCTGGAAATCCATCGCGATCCGACGCTTGCGTACGACTACACCAGCAAGGGCAACATGGTGGCGGTGGTGTCGAACGGCACCGCGGTGCTCGGGCTGGGCAATCTCGGCGCGCTCGCCAGCAAGCCGGTGATGGAGGGCAAGGTCGCGCTGTTCAAGCGCTTCGCCGACGTGGACGGCATCGACCTGTGCATCGACACCGAGGACGTGAACCAGTTCATCGAGAGCGTGCGCTATCTCGGCCCCAGCTTCGGCGGCATCAACCTCGAAGACATCAAGGCGCCGGAGTGCTTCATCATCGAGGACCGGCTGCGCGAGCTGATGGACGTGCCGGTGTTCCACGACGACCAGCACGGTACCGCCATCGTCGCCTCCGCCGGGCTGATGAACGCCTGCCTGCTGACCGGGCGCGACATCCGGACGATGCGGCTGGTCGTCAACGGCGCCGGCGCCGCCGCCATCGCCTGCGTCGAGCTGCTCAAGGCGATGGGCACGCCGCATGAGAATGTCATCCTCTGCGACACCAAGGGCGTGGTCTATCAGGGCCGCACCGAGGGGATGAACCAGTGGAAGAGCGCGCATGCGGTGGCGACGCGGGCGCGCACGCTGATCGAGGCGCTGGAGGGCGCGGATGCGTTCTTCGGCCTGTCCGCCAAGGGCGCGCTGACGCAGGACATGGTGCGCCGCATGGCCGACCGGCCGATCATCTTCGCGATGGCGAACCCGGACCCGGAGATCACGCCGGAGGAAGCGCGCGCCGCCAGCCCGAACGCAATCATCGCCACCGGGCGCAGCGACTATCCGAACCAGGTCAACAACGTGCTCGGCTTCCCCTACATCTTCCGCGGCGCGCTCGATGTGCGCGCGCGCACCATCAACGAGGCGATGAAGATCGCCGCCGCCGAGGCGCTGGCGCAACTGGCGCGCGAGGACGTGCCCGACGAGGTGAGCACGGCCGGCGCCGGCAGCCGGCTGCAGTTCGGCCGCGACTATATCATCCCCAACGCCTTCGATCCGCGGCTGATTTCCCGCGTGGCGCCGGCGGTGGCGAAGGCGGCCATGGACTCGGGCGTGGCGCGCCATCCGATCGCCGACCTGCGCAAATACGCCCGCGAACTCTCGGGCCGGCTCGACCCGACCGCGAACGCGCTCGATGCCATCATGGAGAGCGTGCGCGCCCACCCCAGGCGCGTCGTGTTCGCCGAGGGCGAGGAGGAGAAGATGGTGCGCGCCGCCGTCGCCTTCCGCAACGCCGGCTACGGCACGCCGGTGCTGATCGGGCGCGAGGACCGGGTGCGCGCGACCATGGCGAGCCTCGGCCTCGGCCACGCCGACGGGCTGGAGATCCACAACGCCCGGCTGTCGCAGAACAACCGCAAATACGCCGACTTCCTGTACGGGCGGCAGCAGCGGCGCGGCTATCTGATCCGCGACTGCCAGCGTCTGGTCAACCAGGACCGCAACGTATTCGCCGCCTGCATGGTGGCGACCGGCGATGCGGACGCGATGGTGACCGGGCTGACGCGCGCCGCCTCGGTGTGTCTGGACGACATCCGCCTCGCCATCGACCCGGCACCGGGCGACATCGCGTTCGGGCTGACGCTGATGATCGGCGCACGCGGCACGACGCGCTTCATCGCCGACACGCTGGTGCATTTCCGCCCCGATCCCAAGCAGCTCGCCGCCATCTGCTGCGGCGCCGCCGCGGCGGCGCGCGAGCTGGGGCACGAACCGCGGGTGGCGCTGCTGTCGCACTCGACCTTCGGCAATCCGTGGCACATCACCGTCAACACGATGCGCGAGGCGGTGGCCGAGCTCGACGCGCGCGGCGCCGATTTCGAGTACGACGGCGAGATGAGTCCGGATGTGGCGCTCGATCAGTCCTATCGGGCGATGTATCCGTTCTGCCGGCTGACCGGCCCCGCGAACATCCTGGTGATGCCGGGGCTGCATTCGGCGCACATCACCTCGCGGCTGGCCCCGAGGCTGGGCGGCGGCGACACCATCGGGCCGCTCATCATCGGGCTCACGCACGCCGCGCAGCTGGTGCCGATGGACGCCTCGGTGAGCCAGATCGTGGAGATTGCCGGCATCGCGGCGCACCAGGCGGCGGCGCGGGCGAAGTTGCGCGTGTGACGCAACGGGACGCTGCCGCCGCCAGCGCCCGGCGCAGGCGGCCAGCGTCCGCCTGACCCGGTCGCGCTATGAGGCGACCGGCTCGCGCGGCTCCGCCGCCGCCGCCGCGGGGCGGGGGGGAGTGGCATCGGTCATCATCTCGATGCGGCCGGTGATCTGGCCGCCGTCCTCCACCTGCAGGCGGCGGCAGCGCGCGGTGCCGAGCACCTTGCCGCTCGCCCGCACCTGCAGGCTGCCGCGGGCGGTGAGCGTGCCGTCGATGGTGCCGGCGATCTCCGCCTCCTCCACCTCCACCTCGCCCTTGAACACGCCGCCCGGCGCGATCGAGAGTTCGGTGGCGTGGATCATGGTCGCCTCCACGGTGCCCTCGACGACCAGCCGCTCGGCGTCCTGCACCGTGCCTTGCACGCTGATGCCGCGGCCGACGACCAGGGTGCGGCGCTCCGCCGCGTCACGGCCGGCGGCCGGGCGGGCGGCGGGCGACATCACCGGGCGCGCGGCGGGGCCGGGGATCGGCTGCGGCGCCGGCGGCGGCACGGGCGGGAATGGGGCGCGGCTCATGGCGGATGCCTCCTTCGATGGGGCGGGACGGAACGGAGGCACGCCGAGGCCGCTGTCGGCCGGGCGGGACGGCGCTGCCGGCGCGTCCGGGCGCTTCGCCCCGGCCTGCGGCTGCGCATCCGGCAACGGCGCCCCGTCCGCTTCCGCGGCCTGCGGATCGTCGGGCTTGCGGCGCTTGAGGAACACGACCCCTCCGATGGGTTGGGATGACGCCCTGGAACGAACGAATGCGATGGGCCTATCACAGAGCGGTGTGGCGGAACAACAGCCGACCGGCCCTTGTCATCATCAAAGAACAATGTCGCATCAGCGATTTTCGTGAAGTACATGGACCATCGCGGCGGTGCCGAGCAATGGCACCAGCAGGTTGAGGCCCGGCACCGCGCTGCCGAGTGCGATCAGCGCCCCCTGCGCCAGCACGGCGGGGCGGCGGCGCGCGTAGAGGGCGGCGGCCTGCGATCGCGGCATGCGGCGCATGGCGACCGCGACGAACAGCCCGCGCCCCACCGACCAGGCGGCCACCAGCCAGCCGAGCGGTGCGGCCACCGGCGCCAGCAGCGGCACCAGCGACAGCAGCAGCGCCAGCGCCTGCCAGGCGAACACGCGCAGGCCGAGCGCCAGCCCGTCCCAGACCTGGGCGGCGAGCGGCGCCGGGCGCGCCGGCGGCAGGCCCGGATACCAGCGCCGTTCCACCGCGGCGGCGATGCGGTCCACGAACAGCAGCGCGATCACCGCCGCGAGCGGCAGGAAGAAATAGAACGCCAGCACGACGGCACCGACGCCGCCGAGCAGCCCGGCGAGCCACGGATGCCCGGCCAGCGCCGCCTCGGCGCCACGCGCCAGCAACAGCGCGAGCGCCACGATCCCGGCGAGCGCCCAGGCGACGCTGCGCCACAGCACGCCGAAGAAGGCCGGGTCGTCGAACTGGGCGAAGGCGCGCAGCGGCGGCGCGAACAGGGACATGCCGATGACCTCAATGGTTGCGGCGGCGCGGGGCGGGTGTTAGGCGGCGGGCGTAGCCGTTTCCAGGAGTTCCGGCATGACCGTCGCCGCCGCGCCGTCCCGCTTCGACATCCTCTGCATCGGCAATGCGATCGTCGATGTGGTGGCGCCGGTGGACGAAGCGTTCATCAGCCGCCACGACATGCGCAAGGGGTCGATGACGCTGATCGATGCCGCGCAGGCCGAGCGCATCTACGCCACCATGCCGCCGGCGCAGGAGAGCAGCGGCGGCTCGGCCGCCAACACCTGCACCGTCGCGGCGGGCCTTGGCGCGCGCACGGCCTATCTCGGGCGGGTGGCGGACGACCAGCTTGGCCGCGTGTTCCGCCACGACATTGGCGCCGCCGGCGTGCATTTTCCGACCCCCTCGCTGGTCGGCGGCGCGCCCACCGCGCGCTGCCTGATCCTGGTCACGCCGGACGGGCAGCGCACCATGAACACCTATCTCGGCGCCTGCGTCGCGTTCGGCGAGACCGAGGTGGACGACGCCGCCGTCGCCGCCGCGTCGGTGGTCTATCTGGAAGGCTACCTGTTCGACGAGCCGGCGGCGCAGGCCGCGTTCCGCCGCGCCGCCGCCCTCGCGCACGCGGCC
>JAJZVE010000457.1 GCA_021845835.1 Pseudomonadota bacterium
GCGGGTCCGTGGACTTCGAGCTTGGCGTGATCGCCAGGATGGGATTCTCCGGCTACTTCCTGATCGTCGCCGACTTCATCCAGTGGACCAAGGCGCACGGCATCCCGGTCGGTCCCGGCCGCGGCTCCGGCGCCGGATCGGTCGCCGCCTGGGCGCTCACCATCACGGATCTCGATCCGCTGCGCTTCGACCTGCTGTTCGAGCGGTTCCTGAACCCCGAGCGCGTGTCGATGCCGGATTTCGACATCGACTTCTGCCAGGACCGCCGCGACGAGGTGATCGCCTATGTGCGCGGCGAATACGGCGCCGATCGCGTGGCCCAGATCATCACCTTCGGCAAGCTGCAGGCGCGCGCCGCGGTGCGCGACGTGGGCCGCGTGCTCGGGCTGCCGTTCGGGCAGGTCAACAAGGTCGCCGAGCTGATCCCGAACAACCCGGCCAGGCCGGTGACGCTGCTGCAGGCGATCGAGGGCGAGCCGAAGCTGCAGCAGATGCGCGCCGACGACGAAAGCGTGCGCCGGCTGCTGGAAATCGCGCTGCAGCTTGAAGGACTCTATCGCCACGCCTCGACGCACGCGGCCGGCGTGGTGATCGGCGACCGGCCGCTGACCGAGCTGGTGCCGGTCTATCGCGATCCGCGCTCGGATTTCCTGGTGACGCAATACTCGATGAAATATGTCGAGCAGGCGGGGCTGGTGAAATTCGACTTCCTCGGCCTGACCACGCTGACCATCCTGCAGCGCGCGGTGCGCTTCCTGGCGACGCAGGGGGTCAGCGTCGATCTCGCGCATCTGCCGCTGGATGATCGGCCGACCTACGAGATGCTGCAGCGGGGCGATGCCGGCGGCGTGTTCCAGTTCGAAGGCCAGGGCATGCGCGACGTGCTGCGCCAGATGCGCCCCGACCGGTTCGAGGACCTGATCGCCGCCGTGGCGCTGTATCGTCCTGGACCGATGGCCAACATTCCCGCCTACTGCCAGCGCAAGCACGGCGAGGCGTGGCAGGCGCCGCACCCCGAGATCCACGACATCCTGGCCGAGACCTACGGCGTCATGGTCTATCAGGAACAGGTGATGCAGATCGCGCAGCGCATGGCGGGCTACAGCCTCGGTGCCGCCGACCTGCTGCGGCGCGCGATGGGCAAGAAGATCCGCGCCGAGATGGACGCGCAGCGCAAGACGTTCGTCGATGGCGCGACGGGCCGCGGCGTCCCGCCCGCGAAGGCCGAGGAGGTGTTCGACCTCATGGCCAGGTTCGCCGACTACGGCTTCAACAAGTCGCACGCGGCGGCGTACGCGCTGGTCGCCTACCAGACCGCCTGGATGAAGGCGAATCATCCGGTCGCGTTCCTCGCCGCCTGTATGAGCCTCGCCCTCAGCAACACCGACCGGCTGGCGGCGCTGCGCCAGGATGCCGGGCGCATGGGCATCCGCGTGCTGCCGCCGGACGTGAACCGCTCCGACGCTGACTTCAGGCTGGAGCGCGACGAGGCGGGCGCGCTCGGCATCCGCTACGCGCTGGCCGCGGTGAAGAAGGTCGGGCTGGCGGCGATGCAGGCGCTGACGGCGGCGCGCGGCGACCGGCCGTTCGCCGACCTCGCCGATTTCGCCGCGCGCGTCGATCCGGCGCATCTGAACAAGATGCAGATTGAGAACCTGGCGAAAGCAGGCGCGTTCGACACGCTGGACGGCAACCGCGCGCGCGTGTTCGCCGGCGCCGAGGTGATCCTGCGGCGCGCGCAGGCGAGTGCCGAGGAACGCCAGAGCGGGCAGATCGGCCTGTTCGGCGGTGGCACCAAGCCGGAATCGCTGCGCCTGCCCGCGACCCCGTTCTGGCCGCCGCTGGACGCGCTCGGTTTCGAGGCGGAGGCAATCGGCTTTCATCTGACGGCGCATCCGCTGGACGCCTACGCGCAGACGCTGCGGCGGCTGGATGTGGTGGCGAGCAACCGCCTGGACGAACGCGCGCAGGCCGGTGCGGCGCGGGTGAAGCTGGCCGGCATCGTGACCGCATCGAAGGAGCGCATCACCCGCACCGGCAGCCGCATGGCCTGGGTGCGGCTGTCGGATGCCGCGGGCAGCTACGAAATCACCGTGTTCAGCGAGGTGCTGGCGCGTGCGCGCGAGCTGCTGGGCGACGGCCAGCCGGTGCTGGTGACGGCCGACATCCGCCTGGAGGGCGAGACGCTGCGCATCACCGCCAACGACGTGGCACCGCTGGATGAGGCGGCGCGGGCGGCCGGCGCCGGCATGCGCGTGTGGCTGGAGCGGACCGAGGCGGTCGAGCATATCCGCAACCTGCTGGCGCGCGAGGGCAGGGGACGCGGGCGCGTCGTGCTGGTGCCGCGGGTCGGCGCGCAACAGGATGTGGAAATCGCGCTGCCGGGCGGCTTCAATGTCTCGCCGCGGCTGGCGCAGGCGATGAAGCTGCTGCCCGGCGTGGCGCGCGTCGAGGACACCTGAGGAGGCCGGGATGCCGCTGCCGATCGCTGCGGACGACGCGCTGATCGCCGCCGCGCGTGCAGCGGCGCAGCGGGCCTACGCGCCCTATTCGCGCTTTCGCGTCGGCGCGGCGCTGGCCGGGCCGTTCGGCGTGATCTGCGGCTGCAATGTCGAGAACGCGAGCTTCGGCATGACGATCTGCGCCGAGCGCAGCGCGATCGTCGGCGCCGTCGCCGCCGGCCATCGTCGCTTCGACCGCATCGCCATCGCGCTGCCCGACAGCCCGCCCGGCGCGCCGGCGACCGCGTTCATGCCGTGCGGCGCCTGCCGGCAGGTGCTGGCCGAATTCGTCGGTCCCGACTTCCCGGTGCTGATCGACAGCGTCGGGCAGTTCCGCTTTTCGGACCTGTTCCCAAACCCGTTCGTGTTGCCAGGAGAGCGGAAATAGCGCAGGTCAGGCGGCGGCTTCCAGCGGCAGCACCGGGCGGATGAAGTGCAGCGCCTCGGCGAAGCTGGGCAGCCGCGCCAGTTCGCGCTCGCGCACCGCATCCGTCACCACCCAGGCCGCGCCTTCCGATTGCACCATGTAGGCAGGGTCCGGATTTTCGCGCACCCAGACCAGCACGTAGTCGCGGTGGCGATCGATGCGGTCTGGGAAAAATGCGGAAGCGTCGCATAATCCCATACGTCGCCCTGCTTCCAGCCAGCGGGCGAGCAGGGCGGTCAGCCGCGGCGTGATCCGAGGGTGCAGAACGACAACATTCGTCGCAGCGCATTCCCCGATGTCCACGACACGCGCCAGCCTCTTCTTGACCATCGCGAAACGGACCTCAAGATTACGTGATGACGGTCTAGCCGAGACGGCCCCCTGTTCGCCAGCGAAGACCTGGTGACCTTGCTTCGTTCCGCTGCCCTGTGCCGGCGCCGCCACACCGGCGAACATTCGTCGCCGTCCGGCGCCGCCTCCGCCGCCGCGTCAGGCGCGGCGGACGGTGTAGGACTGTTGCAGCGAACGCACGATCTCGGCGCCGTGATCGGCATCGCGCGCCTCGAACATCACTTCCAGCTCGGCCGCCTGCACGCTCGGGGAGGCGAACAGCCGGTGGTGCGACACTTCGATGATGTTGCCGCCGGCGGCGCCGATGATGCCGGCAATGTCCGCCAGCACGCCCGGCCGGTCGGGAATCTCCAGCACCAGCCGGCGCAGCCGTCCGTCGCGCAGCAGGTTGCGCAGCAGCACGTTGGCCAGGATGCGGGCGTCGATGTTGCCGCCGGTCACCGGCACGCCGATGCGCCGGCCGGCAAAACGGTCCGGGAACGCAAGCAGCGCCGCCACGCCCGCTGCGCCGGCGCCCTCGGCGACCGTCTTGCAGCCCTCGGCGAGCAGGGCGATCGCCTCCTCGACGGCGCGTTCCGGCACCACCACCACGTCGGCGACATGGGCGCGGATCACCTCCAGCGGTGCGCGGCCGATGTCGCGCACGGCGATGCCCTCGGCGATGGTCGGGCCGCCGACCGCAACCTCCTGCCCCGCCAGCACCTGCGCCAGTGCCGCGTAGGCGGCGACCTCGACGCCGATCACCTCGATGCCCGGCCGCAGCGCCGCCGCGGCCACGGCACAGCCGGCGATCAGCCCGCCGCCGCCGACCGGGATCACCAGCGTGTCCAGCTCCGGCGCATCCTCCAGCAATTCGAGCGCGACCGTGCCCTGGCCGGCCATCACCGCCGGGTCGTCATAGGGGTGGACGAACACGCGCCGCTCCGCCGCGGCCAGCGCCAGCCCGTGCGCCGCCGCCTCGGCCAGCGTCTCGCCGTGCAGCACCACGCGCGCGCCCCACGCGGCGGTGCGGCGCACCTTGGTCGGCGGCGTGAACTTCGGCATCACGATCACCGCGGAGATGCCGCGCAGCTGCGCATGCCGTGCCACCGCCTGCGCATGGTTGCCGGCGGACATGGCGACCACGCCCGCCTCGCGTTCCGCGGCACTCAGCAGCGCCAGCCGGTTGGCCGCGCCGCGTTCCTTGAAGGCGCCGGTCGCCTGCAGGTTATCCAGTTTCAGCGTCACCGCCGCGCCGGTCGCGCGCGAGACCGCGTCGCTCGGCACCGCCGGGGTGCGCACGATGCTGCCGCCGATCCGCGCCGCGGCGGCGCGCACGTCTTCGAGATCGATCATCGCGCGATCAGCCGTAGCTGACCGACAGGATCTCATAGCTGCGGTCGCCGCCGGGTGCCGGGACCGAGACGGTGTCGCCCACCTTCTTGCCGATCAGCGCCTTCGCCAGCGGCGAGGAAATCGACAGCCGCTGCGCCTTGATGTCGGCTTCGTGTACGCCAACGATCTGGTATGCGGCTTCCTTCTCGG
>JAJZVE010000458.1 GCA_021845835.1 Pseudomonadota bacterium
GAAGCGCAGGATTCCCAACAGGAACGGCAGCACCGGCCGCGCCGGATCATACAGATGCCGGGCCGCGTGCAGGGCCATCAGAGTCTCCTGGACGGCGTCCTCGATGTCGGCCGCCGAAGCCTGCGGCCAGCGCGACCGCGCCGCCCGGCCCAGCCGCGGGATCACGGCGTGCAACAACTGCGCATAGGGCCGCCGGTCACCCTGCTGGGCGGCCCGCATCCACTCCCGCCAGATCGGAGGCTCGCTCTCCATGCTTTGCATCTCTCGCACAGCGGCCGGTGCGGCTCCAGCATCCGCCGTGGGAAGGGGTTCGGGGTTCGGGGAACCCGTTCACCGACCCGCTGGGGGGATCGTGACGCTCTGGCGGGGGAGGCGGGATCTCCGACCGCAGCAGCGCGAATGCGGTCATGTCGTTCTGGGCTCAGATCTTAATGCGCTTCGCTTCGTTGAGCGGCCTGATTTGCCGGAAGCTCCGGAAGCCCTTGACCATGCCGTGCAGGCCGAGGTCATGCAGCAGGTCGGGTGTCGGATGGTTCAGCACGGCCTGTCTCCTCGATGGTAGTAGCGGGAGTCGCGAATGTTGGCGTGCAGGATTGGCGTGCCGTCCGCGGCTCGCGGCGATGCCTGGCGGTCGAGCCGGTGTTCGAGGATCGAGGCGATGCTGGCGTAGGACAGTGCGCCGCTCTCGACGGCGCGCCGCGAGACTGCCTCGGCGCGCGCGGCATCGAGGCCACGGAACAGGCGCAACACGCCAAGGCAGGTGCGAAAGCCCTGCCCCTGGTGCGGCCGACGGGCCAGCACCGCGATGATCAGCGCCTCGCTAAGTCCATGACCGCCGATCACGCGGCAGCCTGCCGGCGGGATCGTGCGGCGCAACGCGATCGTCCGGCCCCAGATTGGCACTGAACAACACAAGGTTCGTGCCGCCCGGATGCCGATAGGACGGGAAGAGCAACCCCTTGACCCCGTCGCGGATCAGCGCGTCGCCGATACGCCACGTGGGCGGATCACGACGCTCGATGCGGGCGATGTATTTCCAGTCGCAGCCCGCGTCGACCCAGTCATCCGGCCACGTCGCGGGGTCGTAGCCGCCCGAGAAATCCACAATGCCATCGACATCCACACGGTAGGCAACCAATGTCGCCGGTGGGGCGATGGTCGCACCCTGGCGGTACTCGGCCAGCGCGGTTTCCGGCTCGACCGACAGGTAGAGCGCTTCGACACCGGGACGGTTGAACCGACCGCCGTTCGCGGCGGCACCCGCGCCGCTCGTCGGCAGATGGGCCCAGTCGGGCGAATGGAAACGATGGAAGATTGCGTCCGGGCCGACCCGGATCGGCGTCAACCGCTGGCCCCGTTGCGCAGATCCTCGAGGTAGGCCAGCACGGCGTCGAGCCGCCCCTCGGCGACCAGTTCGGCCGCGGTCTTGTGGCGGTAGTCGGCGATCGGCTCGTTGCGGAACCAGTAGATCGCCTTCTCGAGGTCGCCGGTCACCGCGACCGCCGCGACGATGGCCTTCACCATGTCGCGCAACCGATCCTGTAGCCGGCCGGAGTCCGGGTGCTGGCTGACAGTGTTGCGATGCATGCCAGCCAGCGCGGCGAGCGCCTGGACGGACACGCCGGCCGCCTTCGCGAACCGCGCCGGCGAGATGTACGGCTTCCGGGGTTCCTGGATGCTGTCCATGAACCCCGAGACCACACGGATCGTGTGCTGCGTCGCCGCCGACATCCGTCCCTCCTGCACAGACGGCGCACAATATATGCACAAGGCGTTTCGGTGCAAGCCGAGATTAGCCGGGGACGGCGTCAGACCCTTCCGCGGTCCGATGGCCGGCCGATTGGTGGACATGGATTGGCGTCCAGGCCGCCTTCTGTGTGAGATGCAGGTCACCGGTCCGGGCCAGTTCGAGGCCCGCGATCAGGGTGCTGGCAACCGCGGCCCGGCAACGTAACTCGCGGCATGGTTCCCCCTGCCCGATCCCCGGCAGGAAGGCCCCCAACGGGCTCCCGTCGGACAGCACCGGGATCAGCTGGCCGATCCGGTCGATCGCGTCGGTGACCCGCCAGAGGGGAGGCGGTCGGGGTCGAGCGGCGGCGGCCTGTTCGTCCGGCACGCGGAGCACAACGAGGCAGGCACGCAGCAACTCGGTGATATCGCCGACGCGATCCATGCCACGAACCTCCGGCATCTCCCGCGCAAAGACGTTGCTTCCGAGCTGCGTCCGCCGATCCAGCCAGTCCGCGGCCGCGGTCATTTGCGCGCGACTGACCAGCTGGTGCCGCAGCGTTTCCGCCTCGCGCTCGGCGGCGCGGGCCTCGGGCGCGTCGGGGGGCAGCAGCAGGCGCGAGCGCAGCCAGGCCAGCGTCGCCGCCATGACCAGCCAGTCGCCCAGGCGCCCGAGCTCGGCGGCCTGGCCGTGAGGTCGGGCGAGGGCTGCCTCCAGCGCGGCGGAGAAGGCCCCGATCAGGGCTGCGATCGACAGCTTCGCGAGCTCGATTGTCTGCGCCCGCACCATTTCCAGCAGCCAGTCGAGCGGGCCTTCGAACCCGTCGACGGACAGGATCGGCACGTCAGTCCGGGCGGCGCGCGGCGGATCCTCCCAGGGCGCGACCGCCGCACGGACGCACTGGGCGTCCGCGGCGTCGGTCACGGGGCCTCGTAGGTCGGGCGCGTGTCGAAGCGCAGCGCCGGCCAGTGTGCGGCAAGCTGCGCCAGCGCGCGCCAGGGCGTCCAATCCGCCGACCAGAAGGTCAGGCGAAACACCATCTCGCCCTCGGCGGGCTGGTGCCTCCCCCCCTGGCTCGCCGCCGTGTCCGCCGTGACATGGCGCAGCTCCTGGGTGGTGCCCCAGTGCGCCCAGAGCCAGACGAGCGCATCCGGGTCGTCGGGACCGCGCCGCAGGATGTCATCCGGCACCGGGACGAGCGCGTGCAGATCGAAGGGACAGGCCCGGCTGCCGGTGCGGGCGACTGCCAGCGCGTGACGACGGCGCACGGCATCGCGCAGTTGGCCGGCGACGATCCGGGCCCCGGCGACACTGAGGGTGCGGCGCTGGGGAGCGGGCGGGGAGACCAGCAGATGAAAAAAGTCCTCCTCCATGCGATCGAGATCAAAATGCCAGGGGATGGTGCCGGCACCGGCCGCCGCCGCGCGGAACGCCGCCACATCGGCCTCCGGACCGATGATCGACAGGCGGTGGTGCAGCCAGTCGGGGTGCGCGAGCCGCAGCGGGATGCAACGGTTGTCATGGCCTGGGTCGGGCAACGTTGCCTGGCGGGGTACGGGCTTGATGCTGTCCAGGTCCAGCGCCGGCGCAGGCAGCTCGGACGCGGGGGCAACCGGCGAGGGATCGACAAGGACCCCGTCCACGGCTGCCTCCGGACGCCCCGCCGCATTCCCGCCGGGCGCAGCGTCGTCGGTGCCGAACGGTAGTCGCGCCGGCAAAGGTCTCGGCGGTCCCTGTCGCTGCAAAGCTTGCGGCCGTTGGGTGCGCAGCCATTCCAGCAGGGCGTCCGCCGCTTCTGTAACCTTGGCGGCGGACGAGCGCGTCATGCAGCCGCCATGCGGTTGCCGCGCGCGCGGCGCGGCGCCCGGCGCGCCAGAATCCGGCGGATCGCATCGGTGCCGAGGCGACGATGCTCGACGTTGCCCCAGCGATCGATTTTCCGGAACACCGGTCCGAAACTTGTGTCGGACGTGCGCAACCAGTCCTCCAGCGCCCGCACCGGACAGGCGCCGAGCGCGTGTTCCCCTCCCACCGTGATGACCCGGACACTGGCCTCGCCGCCACGGCGATCACTGGGGACGACCAGGTGGAGCCCCGTCGCCCGCACCGAAAGATGCTCGACGTCGAGGCCCACCAGCGCGGCGCGGCTCAGACCGGCGCACGCCAGTAGCAGCAGCGCACGATCGCGCACGCCAGCAAGATCGCCCGGGCAGGCGGCCGCCATGCGGGCCAGTTCGGCGGCCGGCGGGCGTCGTGGGCGCCGGGGCGCGGCGGAACGGCGGGCCTCCCGGAGGATTGCCTTCACGGCGGGATCGGCGGCGGGCGACGGAAGTCCCAATTGCCGGTGTCGTTCCCCGATCGCGGCAACACGGCGGCCGAGGGCGCCCGCGCTCAGTTTTGCGGCGGCGGCGGCGAGGAACGACGCCACGGTCGCGGCCTCGGCGGGCAGCGCGGCTAGACGCTCGCCATCGCACCAGGCCGCGAAGGCCGACCAGTCCGTCTGATACAGCCGCGCGGTCTCGGGCGCCCGCCTGCGCCGGTTCCGCGCCGTCTCGGCGCGGGACGGGGCGCTCCCGGACGGCGGATCGTTGGTGGTGGTGTCCTGCGTCCCGGGCGTCATCCGCCGGCCTCCGATCGTGTCGCGTGGGCCACCCGTTCCGGAGCCTCCGCCGACGCGACGTCGAGGGACCGGCCGAAGAAGCTCGAAATTCCGAGCAATTCTGGCAGCTTCTAGAAATTAGGCAAGTTTTGCTAAGGCGTGGTAAGTATTTTCGGCGCGTCCAGCTGATGCCCGGTAAGCCCCCTTCCCGCCCCGCCTCTCCCGGCCCGCCCGCACCGCACACCCGATGCGTCGACCAATGAGGCCAACCTAAGGGCCGAACGGAGCCGCAGATCGCGCCAATTTTGGCCAGAGAGCACGAAAAAAGGCGCCTCGTCCCCGACACCAGACGAGGACTCGTCATGTCCCCTCCCCTGCCCTTGCCTGCCCGTAGCCCCGGTCGAGGCACGTGCGCCGCATCGGCCACCTCTGCAAACGGCCGTTTGCAGCGCCATGGT
>JAJZVE010000459.1 GCA_021845835.1 Pseudomonadota bacterium
TTGACAGCGGAATTCGCTTCACCAACGGCATCGCCTTCGACAGCGCCAACCACCTCTATGCGAATGCTTCCTTCACCGGCGAGGTGTATCGCTACGATGTGTTCGGCACCCGGGCGCCGAGGCGCGAGCTGTTTGGCAACGTGTTACAGCCTGATGACCGGCCGGTGTTCCGTGGCCCGGATGGGATGAAATTCGGCTCTGACGGGCGACTCTATTGCACAGTCTACAACCAGGGCAACGTCACCGTGCTCGGCCGCGACGGCCAGGTTGCCGACCGCCTGATGCTGGACGGGCAGCAGCCGACCAACTGCGCTTTCTCGCTCGACGGAACGACGCTGTTCGTCACCGAGGTCTCCAAGGGTCAGGTGGAAGCGCTTCCGGCGCCCTGCGCGGGGCTGGCGTTGCCCGCGCCCCGGCTGGGGCTTCGATGATGGAGCGTAAGGGCAGGCCGGGGCCGGTTGCCGTTATCGGGCTTGGCGCGATGGGCCTGCCGATGGCGCGAGCGTTGCTGCACGGCGGCTTTGTGGTGCGTGGCTACGATCTGCGGGCGGACGCCAGAGCTGCCTTTGCGGCGGACGGTGGCATCGTGGTTGATTCGGTGCGGACCGCGGCGGCCGGTGCCGCCGTCCTAATGTTGATGGTGGTGGATGCCGCGCAGGCGGAATCGGTGCTGTTGGCGGAAGGCGCGCTGGAGTCGATGCCAGCCGACGGGATCGTGCTGCTGACCGCGACTTGTCCGCCGACCGCCGTGCAGGCCGTCGCAGGGCGTGTGCTCGCAACCGGCCGAGGCTTCGTCGACGCACCGGTTTCCGGCGGTACGGCGGGCGCAACGGCAGCAACGCTGACGGTCATGGCGGCCGGGGCACCCGACGATGTCGATTCGGTACGTCCGTTGCTGGAGACGATCGGGAAGCGCATCTTCGTCGTCGGCTCCGCGCCCGGTCAAGGGGCGGTGGTCAAAGCTGTCAACCAGCTTCTGTGCGGCGCCCATATCGCGGTTGCGGCGGAAGGGCTGGCGCTGGCGCGCAGGTTGGGCGTGGACGGGCAGATGATCCTCGACGTGATGGGCGGCTCCGCCGCCGCAAGCTGGATGCTGAACGATCGCGGCCCGCGCATGCTGCAGGAGCACCCGGTAGTTTCAAGCGCCGTGGACATCTTCGTGAAGGATCTCGCCATCGTCCTGCAGGCCGGGCGCGACAGCAGGACGGCTCTGCCGATGGCGGCGCTGGCACACCAGCTTTTCCTTGCCGCCTCTGGCCGCGGGATCGGGGCCGAGGACGACAGCCAGGTGATACGCTGTCTTGAGGCGCTGAACGGCGCCTGAGCGCCTTGCTTTCAACCAAAAAACGCTCGGAGGAAATTACCGTGACCGTTCCCGCGAACCGCTCGACCCGCCGCGCGCTGCTCGCCGCAGGGAGCGCTCTGCCGCTGGTCGCACTGGTCGGTCACAGGGGTGCTGCGGCACAGTTCAACCTCAAATTCGCGACCGGACAGGATCCAACCCATCCGATCAACACGCGGGTGGCCGAAGCCCTGGCCCGTATCCGGGAGGCGACGAACGGCCAAGTGAACATCCGTCTGTTCCCGGCCAACCAGCTTGGCTCCGACACTGATCTGCTGTCGCAGGTGCGCAGCGGCGGCATCGATTTCCTGAACCTTTCGACCTCGATCCTGGCCACCTTCGTACCAGTGACGGGCATCGTGAACACCGGCTTCGCCTTCGTGGACTACGAGGCGGTGTGGAAGGCAATGGATGGCGCGCTCGGTCAGTATATCCGGGCGCAGATCGACAGGGCCGGCATCGTTTCCGTCTCCATGCTGTACGATAATGGCTTCCGCCAGATCACCACCTCGACCAAGCCGATCACGACGCCCGCCGATCTGTCGGGGCTGAAGCTGCGCGTGCCACCGGCGCCCATGCTGACCTCGCTGTTCAAGGCGTTGGGGGCCGGCCCGGCGTCGATCAATTTCAACGAGGTCTATTCCGCGCTGCAGACCAAGGTGGTCGAGGGCCAGGAGAACCCGCTCGCCATCATAGCCACCGCCCGCATCTATGAAGTGCAGAAATTCTGCAGCATGACCGGACACGTGTGGGACGGCTACTGCTTCCTGGCCAACCGGCGCTCCTGGACGGCGCTGCCGCCGGACGTGCAGGCGATCGCGATACGGGAGTTCGACCGTTCCGCCCTCGATGAACGCGCCGACATCGCGCGGCTCAACGACACGCTGCGGCAGGACCTGACGGCGAAGGGTCTGGTGTTCAACGACGTGAACCGCGACCTGTTCCGGACGGCGCTGACCCGCACCAGTTTCTACACCGACTGGAAGGCGAGATACGGCGAGACGGCCTGGGGCCTCCTGGAGCAGACGACCGGCCGGCTGGGATGAGCACCATGGAATCCAGCGCGCAACAGATGGCGCTGCGGCCTGAAGCCGGTGGCCAGCGATGGCTGGTCGTAGCTGACAAGACGCTGGGATGGATCGTCGAAATTCCGGCTGCCGCGCTGGTCCTGGTGGAGACGATCATTCTGTTCGCCGGCGTCGTGGCGCGCTACGGGCTGCGTGAGCCGCTGATCTGGTCTGACGAACTGGCCTCGATCCTGTTCCTGTGGCTGGCCATGCTTGGCGCGGTTGTCGCACTGCGGCGGAACGAGCACATGCGCATGACGGCTCTGGCCTCGAAGGTCTCGCCCGCGGCGCGCGCCTTTCTTGAGATGATCGCGGTGGTCGTGCCGCTGCTGTTTCTTGCAGTGATGTTGCCGCCCGGCGTCGATTTCGTTGGCGAGGAAGGGTTTGTCAGCACGCCGGCGATGGGGATTTCTGGCAGTTGGGCCGCCGCCGCTTTTCCGGTCGGCGCGGCGCTGATGCTGCTGAGCTGCCTGACCCGCCTCATGCGTGTGGCGAACTGGCGGATGGTCCTGGCGTCCCTGGCGCTGGTGGCGGCGATCACAGTGGGATTCCTGGTCGCCTCGCCGGTCTTGCAGACGCTTGGCAACTTGAATCTGCTGATCTTCTTCGTCGGGCTGGTCGGCGCGATGGTGCTGGCCGGCGTGCCGATCGCCTTCTCGTTCGGGCTTGCGTCATTTGCCTATCTCGCCTTGTCTACCGAGACGCCGGTTCTCGTGCTGGTAGGGCGGATGAACGAGGGCATGTCGCAACTTATTCTGCTGGCCGTGCCATTGTTCGTGCTGCTGGGCCTGTTGATGGAGATGACCGGGCTGGCCCGCGCCATGGTTGCCTTCCTCGTTCTGCTGCTCGGCCATGTGCGCGGTGGGCTTTCCTATGTGCTGGTCGGGGCGATGTACTTGGTTTCCGGCATTTCCGGCTCCAAGGCCGCGGACATGGCTGCCGTGGTGCCGGTTCTGTTCCCGGAGATGCTGGCGCGCGGCGCACCGCCAGGGGAGATGCTGGCGCTACTGGCCGCGACCGGCGCGCAGACGGAGACGATTCCGCCTAGCCTCGTCCTGATCACCATCGGGTCGGTGACCGGGGTATCCATCGCGGCGCTGTTCACCGGCGGCTTGTTGCCGGGCCTTGTGCTTGGCCTCGTGCTCTGCGTGGTGGTGCGGCTGCGCATGACGCGCCAGGACGCCGCGCCCGCCCTGCCGCGTGCAACCTGGGGGCAGCTGGGAGGGACATTGCTCGCCGCGCTGCCGGGACTGGCTCTGCCGTTCATCATCCGCGCCGCCGTCATCAGCGGGGCGGCGACGGCGACAGAAGTCTCGACGATTGGCGTCGTCTATACCGTGCTGGCCGGCCTGCTGATTTATCGAAAGTTTGACTGGGTCCGCATCCTGCCTATGCTGATTGAGACAGCGTCGCTGTCGGGCGCGATCCTGCTGATCATCGGGGCGGCGACCGGCATGTCCTGGTCGCTGACGCAGTCGGGCTTCTCTCAGGCGCTGGCGCTGGCGATGAGCAATCTGCCTGGTGGCAAGTTGATGTTCCTCGCCGTCTCGATCCTTGCCTTCATCGTGCTGGGTAGCGTGCTGGAGGGGATTCCTGCCATGGTGCTGTTCGGCCCGCTTCTGTTCCCGATCGCGCGCAGCCTCGGCGTGAACGAAGTCCACTACGCAATCGTGGTCGTGCTGGCGATGGGCATCGGCCTGTTCGCACCACCGTTCGGTGTTGGCTACTACGCCGCCTGCGCCGTCAGTCGCATCCATCCCGATGCCGGGCTGAAGCCGATCCTGCCGTATCTGCTGGCGCTGGTGCTGGGCACGATCCTGATCGCCACAGTACCATGGATTTCCGTGGGTCTTCTATGATCCGCCCTCCATTCAGCCATTGCAATGCCGGAGCTGTACATGTCATGACTGATCCCGCCTTTGCCATTGATCCGGACCGCATGGCGCATGCGATCCGCTTCCTCGCCCTCGATGCGATCGAACGCGCCGGCGACGGGCACCCGGGTGTGCCGCTGGGATGTGCCGACATCGGGACCGCGCTTTACGCGCATCACCTCAAATTCGTGCCGCACGATCCGCGCTGGTTCGATCGTGACCGCTTCGTGCTATCGAATGGCCACGGCTCCATGCTGCTCTACGCGCTGCTGCATCTGACCGGCTACGCGGCATTTCCGATCGAAGCGCTCCGCAACTTCCGCTGCCTCGGCTCGCCCTGCGCCGGTCACCCCGAATATGATCCGGCGCACGGCATCGAAACAACCACCGGCCCGCTCGGTCAGGGTATCGCCAACGCGGCCGGAATGGCGGTGGCAGAGGCCATGTTGCGCAGTTGGTTCGGCGCCGACGTCATCGATCACCTTAATTATGC
>JAJZVE010000460.1 GCA_021845835.1 Pseudomonadota bacterium
ACGATCGCGGCGGTGTGCGACGTGCTGCAGGCACAGCGGCCGCGCCTGCCGCTGGTGGTCGACCCGGTGCTGGTCGCGACCGGCGGGCAGCGCCTGCTGGCCGCCGAGGCGCTGGCGGTGCTGAAACGCCGGCTGCTGCCGCTCGCCGCGGTGCTGACGCCCAACGTGCCGGAAGCGGAGATGCTGACCGGCCTGCCGATCCCCGACGAGGCGGCGATGTGGCACGCGGCGGAACTGCTGCTCACGCTCGGCGTGCCGGCGGTGCTGCTGAAGGGCGGGCATCTGCCGGGCGAGGAGGTGATCGACCTGCTGGTGAGCGAATCGGGCACGCTGCGGCTGCATTCGCCGCGCATCCCCACCCGCCATACCCACGGCACCGGCTGCACGCTGGCGAGCGCGGTGGCGGCCGGGCTGGCGCAGGGGATGGACCTGGGCGCGGCGGTGCGGCGGGCGCGCGCCTATGTGCAGGCGGCGATCGCGGCAGCGCCGGGGTTCGGCGCCGGGCACGGGCCGCTCGGCCACGCGGTCACCATGGACCCGTCGCGTCTGCCGCGCGCCGGTTGATCGCGTCCGGGCCGGCTCAGGTGGCCGGCGGCGCGTGGGCCGCGAGTTGCGGATCGGTCGCGTGCGCCTTGGCGCGGCGATGCACCAGGCTGAACACGGTGGGCACGAAGAAGAACGTGGAGACGGTCGCGAACAGCAGCCCGCCGATCACCGCACGGCCGAGCGGCGCGTTCTGCTCCGTGCTGATCGCGGTCGGGATCATGCCCATCACCATCGCCAGCGCCGTCATCATCACCGGCCGGAACCGGGTGAACCCCGCCTGCAGCGCTGCCGAGAACGAGTCGTGGCCGAGCGCCATCTGCTCGCGCGCGAAGCTCACCACCAGGATGCTGTTCGCGGTGGCGACGCCCATGCACATGATCGCCCCGGTCAGCGCCGGCACCGACAGCGTGGTGCCGGTGACGAACAGCATCCACACGATCCCCGCCAGCGCCGCCGGCAGTGCCGTGATGATGACGAAGGGATCGAGCCAGGACTGGAAGTTCACCACGATCAGCAGATAGATCAGCACAACCGAGAAGCCGAGACCGAAGAACAACTGGTTGAACGCTGAGGTCATGGTGTCCACCTGGCCGACCAGTTGGACCAGCGTGCCGCGCGGCACATCATGTGCGGTTTCGGCCATCGCCTTGCGAACATCGGCCGCCACGGCGCCGAGATCGCGACCGGAGACACTGGCGTAGATGTCGAACACCGGGGCGACATTGTAGTGCGAATAGACCGCCGGTGCCCCGCCCATCCGCATCGTGGCGATGGCGCCGAGCAGGTTGCTGGCGCCGCCCGCGCCGGTAATCGGCAGATTGTCCAGCTTTACGGTCGAGTCGATGTCATATTGCTGCGATTGGACGACGATCGGGTACGACACGCCGTTGCGCGGATTGAGCCAGAAGGTCGGTGCGGTCTGGAAGCTGCCGGCGAGCATGTTTTGCAGGCTGTTGGTCACGTCATACTCGGTCAGCCCGACCTGATCGGCAAGCGTGCGGTCCACATCCACGAACAGCGTCGGTTGCTTGAACGACTGCTGGATGCGCGCATCGGCGATGCCGGTGATCTTCTGCACCCGCTGCAACAGCTCGTTGATATAGGTCTGGTTTTCGCCCAGCCGTTGGCCGATCACCTTGATATCGATCGGCGACGGCAGGCCGAAATTGAGGATCTGCGTGGTGATGTCGGCGGGCAGGAAGGAAAAGGTGGCACTGGGAAACATGCGCGGCAGCCGGTCCCGCAGTACGCTCACGTAATCGGCGGTCGGCCGGTGTTCCTCGGCAAGCGTGATGAGCACATCGCTATCTTCCACACCGATGGTGCCGGAATTATTGTACGCCATGTTGATGCCGCTGATCGGCAGGCCGATGTTCTGAACCACGCTCACCAGTTCTTTCGGCGGGATGACCTGACGCAGCACGTTTTCGACCTGGTTGCCCAGCCGCTCCGACTCTTCGATGCGGGTGCCGATCTGCGCCCGCACATGCAGCTTGATCTGGCCGCCGTCCACCGACGGGAAGAAATTCTGTCCCAGGAACGGCGCCAGCCCGAACGAGACCACGACGACGCCTAGGAACATCAGGATGAACCGCTTCGGATAGGTCAGCGCGAGGCGCAGCACCCCCTGATAGCGCCCGCGCAGCGCCTCGAACCGCCGCTCGAAGCCCTGCTGGAAGAGCACCAGCGGGTTGCGTGTCGGCGGCTTGTGGTGGCGGCCGTGCTCCGGTCCTTCCCTGCCGGCTTCATGGCCGCCCTCGGCGCTCAGCATGAAGCGCGCCATCGTCAGGACCAGCGTGCGCGACAACAGGAACGAGGCCACCATCGCGAACACCACGGCGAGCGCCAGCGGCACGAACAGGTAGTGGGCAATTCCGGTCAGCATGAACATCGGCACGAACACGATGCAGATGGCCAGCAGCGAGACGAACGCCGGCACCACGATCTGCCGCGCGCCATCGATCACGGCGCGTTCGATGTCCTTGCCCTGTTCCAGATGGTAGTTGATGTTCTCGATGGTCACGGTGGCTTCATCGACCAGCATGCCGACCGCCAGCGCCAGCCCGCCGAGGGTCATCACGTTGACGGTCTCGCCGAAAGCGGAGAACGTGACGATGGAGGCGAGAATACACAGCGGGATCGACGTGGCGATAATCAGCGTCGATCGCCAACTGCCCAGGAACAGCAGGATCATCAGCGCCGTCAGCACGCCCGCGATCGCCGCCTCGCGCACCACGCCGATCACCGCGTCCTTGACGAACATCGACTGATCGCCCACCGCCTCGATGTCGATGCCCGGCGGCAGGGTGTCGCGCACATGCGGCAGCAGCGCCTTGATGCCGGCAATGATGTCGAGGGTGGAGGCGGAACCGACTTTCTCGATACTCAAAAGCACGGCATGCCTGCCGTTGACGCGCACGGCATTGATCTGTGGCGGCCAGCCGTCATGCACCCAGGCGATGTCATGCATGTAGATCACGGTGCCGTTCACCCGTTTGACCGGCAGGTTGTTCAGCTCGGCAATCTGGGTGGGCGCGTCATTGAGCTGCACCACGTACTCGAATTTGCCGGTCTTGATGGTACCGACCGGGGTGATCTGGTTCTGCGCGGCCAGCGCGTTGCCCACCTCCTGCGCCGAGACGTGGTTGGCCTCCATCTTGTGCGGGTCGATGTCGATCTGCACCTGGCGGACGAAGCCGCCATAGGGCGAGGGGATCGCCGCGCCGTTCACGCTCGACAGCATCGGGCGAATGAAGTTCTGCGCCAGATCCTGCAACTTCATCTCGGACACGGTATTGCTCGACAGCGCGATCTGGATGATCGGCACGGAGGAGGCATTGAACTCCAGCACATAGGGCGGTGTGACACCCGCCGGCAGCAGTTTCAGCACCGTTTGCGATGCCGCCGTGACCTGAGCGAGAGCCGCATTGATATCGACATTCGGATGAAAATAAATCATTACGACGCCGTAGTTCCACAGCGAATTGGATTCAATACGTTGAATACCGTTGACCTGTGTTGTCAGCGTTCGTTCATAGAAATACACGATACGTCCCGACATATCGTTCGGCGACATCTCGTTGTACGTCCAAACGACGGCGACGACCGGGATACCGATATTGGGGAAAATATCCTTCGGCGTGCTGACGATCGCCAGGACGCCGAACAGCAGAATCACGATGCCCAGCACGACAAACGTGTACGGCTTCTTGAGCGCGACAATGATAAGCCCGACCATGCCGTACACCTCTTGCCGCTGCACCGCGGCCGGACGCACCGGCCCGGCGTCCCTCGCGCGCCCGCTGGGCGTGCCCCTGCCGGTCGCCTGGACGGGCGGGGTTGTCGCGGCCGCCGCGCCGAGGCGCAACTATAATGCAGTTCATCCCCCGTGGCCATTGCGCCCGCGCGGGCGCCGCGCTACCTCAGCGGCGGGTCACGCCCCCCCACCGGGGCGCTTCTCTTCTGCAAGGGAGAGCCGCACATGGCACTCGTCGTCGCCCGGCCGGACGTCCGTCCGGCCAATCCGCAGTTTTCCTCCGGTCCCTGCACCAAACGTCCGGGCTGGTCGGTCGCCGCCCTCGGCGGCGCGATGCTCGGCCGCAGCCACCGTGCGCGCGAGCCGAAGGCGCGCCTCGCCGAAGTCATCAGCCGTTCCCGCGCCCTGCTGGGCATGCCGGCCGACTGGCGGCTCGGCATCGTCCCGGCCTCCGACACCGGCGCGGTGGAGATGGCGCTGTGGTCGCTGCTCGGCGCGCGTCCGGTCGATGTGCTGGCGTTCGAGAGCTTCTCGCAGGGCTGGGCGACCGACGTGGTCAAGCAGCTGAAGCTGGCCGACGCGCGGGTGCTGGACGCGCCCTATGGCCGGTTGCCCGACCTGGCTGCCGTCGCGCCCGATCACGACGTGGTGCTGGCGTGGAACGGCACGTCCGCCGGCGTGCGCATCCCGAACGGCGACTGGATCGCCGCCGATCGCGCCGGGCTGGTGATCTGCGACGCCACCTCGGCGGCCTTCGCGATGAACCTGCCGTGGCACAAGCTCGATGTCGTCACCTGGTCCTGGCAGAAGGTGCTGGGCGGCGAGGCGGCGCACGGCATGCTGGCGATCTCGCCGCGCGCGGCGGAGCGGCTGGCGACCTACAGGCCGGCATGGCCGCTGCCGAAGGTGTTCCGCCTCACCTCCGGCGGCAAGCTCTCCGAGGGCATCTTCGCCGGCGAGACCATC
>JAJZVE010000461.1 GCA_021845835.1 Pseudomonadota bacterium
AGCTGCATTGTCGGCCGGCCTCCTGGGGTCCATGTTGGTGGGTGCCAACAGTTTCGACCGCCAAATTGGCATCGGCTTCGACGTGGCGGAGTAACAACAGCGCGGGATCACGCAGCTCTGCCTTCGTGCCGGGTACGGAATCGGCTAAACCAGCAGGTTATTGCGCACAGGTTGAAAACCCCGCCCCCGTCTGCTCGCGTCAGACGTCGACCTCCGCGACCGTCCTTGCGCGTTCCTGGATGAACTGGAAGCGCAGCTCCGGTCGCCGTCCCATCAGGCTTTCCACGAGTTCACTGTTGCGCGCGCGATCCTCCGCGCGCGCCAGCACCTTCAGCAGCGTGCGCTTCTGCGGGTCCATCGTGGTTTCCTTCAGCGCCGCCGGCGGCATTTCGCCCAGGCCCTTGAAGCGGCTGACCTCCACCTTGGCGCCGGCCTTGAACTGCCGCAGCTTGCGGACGCGGTCGGCGTCGTCCATCGCATACAGCGTCTTCGCCCCCTGCGTCAGGCGATACAGCGGCGGCTGGGCGAGGAACAGATGGCCGTGCCGGATCAGCTCCGGCAATTCGCGATAGAAGAACGTGATGAGCAGTGACGCGATGTGCGCCCCGTCCACGTCGGCGTCGGTCATGATGATGACGCGGCCGTAGCGCAGCCGCGTGCGATCGAACCGCTCGCCGACGCCGCAGCCGAGCGCTTCGATCAGGTCTTTCAACTCCTGGTTCTGCCGCAGCTTTTCCGGCGAGGCGCTGGCGACGTTGAGGATCTTGCCGCGCAACGGCAGCACCGCCTGGGTGGTGCGGTCGCGCGCCTGCTTGGCGGAGCCACCGGCACTGTCGCCCTCGACCAGGAAAATCTCGGTGCGTCCGGCATCCTCGACGGTGCAGTCGGTGAGCTTGCCCGGCAGGCGCAGCCGGCGCGTGGCCGATTTGCGCGGCGTGTCCTTCAACTCGCGCCGGCGCAGCCGTTCCTCCGCGCGTTCGATGGCGAAGGCGAGCAGATTGTCGGCGGTCGCGGGGTCGCCGGCGAGGAAATGATCGAAACGGTCGCGCAGCGCCGTCTCCACCAGCCGGGCCGCCTCCGGGCTGGTCAGTTTTTCCTTCGTCTGGCCCTGGAACTGCGGTTCACGCAGGAACAGCGAGAGCTTCGCCGCCAGCGGGCCGAGCAGGTCCTCCGCCGTGACCTGCGCCGCGCGCCGGTTGCCGCGCTGCTCGCCCCAGGCGCGCACGCCTTTCAGCAGGGCGCTGCGGAATCCGCCTTCATGCGTGCCGCCCTGCGGCGTGGGCACGGTGTTGCAGTAGCCGTGCAGGAATCCCTCGCCGGTTTCCAGGCAGGCCAGCGCCCATTCCAGCCGTCCGGTGCGTTCGCCGTTCGGCCCGGCGGGCAGATCGGCCTCGCCGGCCCAGATCGGCAGCACGCATGCGGCGCCGTTGATGTCGGCGGCGAGGCTGTCGCGCAAGCCGCCGGGGAAGTGCAGCACCGCCTCGGCCGGCGTCTCGTCCTTCGCGCCGATCAAGGCAGGATTGCAGGACCAGCGGATTTCCACGCCGCGGAACAGATACGCCTTGGAGCGGCAGAGCCGATAGAGACGCGCCGGGCTGAATGCGGCGTCCGGGAAAATCTCGCGATCGGGCCTGAAGCGGATCAGCGTGCCGCGGCGGTTCTGCACCGGTCCGGCGTTGATCAGCTTCGTGGTCGGCTGGCCGCGCGCATAGCTCTGTTTCCACAGCACGCGGTCGCGCGCGACCTCCACCTCAAGCGATTCGGACAGCGCATTGACCACGGAACTGCCGACGCCGTGCAGCCCGCCCGAGGTTTCGTAGGCCTTGCCGCCGAACTTGCCGCCAGAATGCAGCGTCGTGAGGATGACCTCCAGCGCGCTGAGGTTGCGGAACTTCGGGTGCGGATCGACCGGGATGCCGCGGCCGTTGTCGCGGATCGCCAGCAGGTTGCCGGCATCGAGCGTCACGTCGATGAAACTCGCGTGGCCGGCCACGGCCTCGTCCATCGCATTGTCGAGGATTTCGGCCGCGAGGTGGTGCAGCGCGGTCTCGTCGGTGCCGCCGACATACATGCCGGGGCGCCGGCGCACCGGCTCCAGCCCCTCCAGCACCTCGATGTCCTTGGCTGAGTAGCCGGCGGACTCGGCGGGGCGCGCGGTCTCGGCGCGCGGCGGCGTGCTCGCGGTGCGGCGCGCGCGCCCGGCGGGCGCTGCGGTGCCGAACAGGTCGTCGTTCATGCTGTGTTCCCGTGCTCGGGCCGCACTCTAGCCAGCGCGGCCCGCCACAGGCAAGCATGGATCCCCGGCGGACCTTAGTGCTGCAGATGTGATTCGAGCATCCATACCCATTTGTCGAGGCCGCGTCCGACCTCGGTGAACACGTCGGCGGTGAGCGCGTCGCCGGCGGCGGCGGTGTCGGCGTCGCGCCGCACCGCGGCGGCCACGGCGCCGTAGCGTTCCACGAGCGCGCGCAGATGGTCCCCGATCTGCCGCAGATCGGTGGGATAGGATGGCAGGCTGGTCTTTTCGGCCACCGTCTGCACGGTCCCGTGCGGGCTGGCGCCGAGGGCGCTCATCCGCTCGGCGATCGTGTCCGCGTATTCGTCAACGTCGCTGCGCAGATCGTCGAGCATTTCGTGGACGGGGATGAAGGTGCGCCCTTGACGTTCCAGTGCGCCTGCTTGGCGCTCAGCGCGAGGTCGATCATGTCGGCCAGCAGCGCCAGCACGGCGGACTTCGCGTTCGAATCGGGCAGTCGGGGTCTCCTTCCGGCGCCCGCTCAATGCGGCACAAGCATAACAATTGCGGTCCGTCAGTCGTCGATGCGGTGGACGTCATGGACGGCAATCCCGCCTTCCTCCGCCGGCATGGCGAGCCAGTCGCCGTGCCGCAGCGTGCGCTCGGTATCGCGATAGCCGGCCAGCCAGTGCCGGCGCATCGAGGAGGCGCTGAAGTCGTAATCCTTGGTTTCGCCCTCATAGACGCGCTGCTGGTACACCAATTGCAGGATCGACAGCCGCGGCAACTGCCGCCAGTCGCGCTTGAGTCTGCGCTCGTCTTCGCTCAGCAGGTCGTCCGGCAGCCGGTCGAGCAGGCTGCGCAGCCGACGCTCCAGCTTGCAGACCTGCAGGTAGCGGTCGGTGGTCAGCCGTGTGCGGCTGGAATAGCGGATGTCCTTCTCGCGCGCGAGCACGTCGGCCATGTCGCGCGGGATCGGGCCGCGGGCGCTGAACAGGTCCACCTGGAACACCAGCGCGCTGCTGTCATCGACATGGTCGATCAAATGCTGCAGCGGCGTGTTGGAGACGATGCCGCCGTCCCAGTACCAGTCGGTGCCGACGCGCACCATCGGCAGCCCCGGCGGCAGCGCGCCGCTGGCCATCACATGTTCCGGCAGGATTTCCGAAAGCGCGTTGTCGAAATAGGCGAAGTTGCCGCTGGCGACGTTCACCGCGCCGCAGGCGTAGCGTACGGCGTGGCGGTTCAGCAGGTCGAAATCGACCAGCCGCAGCAGCGTCTCGCGCAGCGGCGCGGTGTCGTAGAATGAGGTGGCGCCGCGGCTGCCGCGCGGCGCCAGCCAGGGACTGAGGGGGCGTGGGGAAAAGAACCCCGGCTGGCCCACGGCGACCGTGAGCAGCGATGACCAGGCGTTGTGCAGCCGGTGCGCGTCATCCCCGTCCGGGCGAAGCGCCCAGTCCGTGCGGCTGGTCACCAGGTTCCAGAAGTCCCGCAGCCGGTCGAGCCGGTGCTCCGGGCGGTTGCCGGCGATGATGGCGCCGTTGATGCCGCCGATCGAAACCCCGGCGATCCAGTTCGGCTCCAGCCCCGCCTCGTGCAGCGCCTGATAGACGCCGGCCTGATAGGCGCCGAGCGCACCGCCGCCCTGCAGCACCAGCGCGACGTGGGCGCATCCCTCCGGCCGCCATTGCGTGGGGGCGCCGGCGGTGGGCAGGGAACCGATGTCCATTGCGGCCGATCCGATCGTCGTTGCGAGGCGTCAGCGTGGGGTCGGCGGGCGGGGTGTCAAGGGCGCGGCTTGATCGCCCGGCAGCCGGCGGCATATGCGGCAGCGGCAGCAAGGAGAGACGGGCGATGAGCCTGAAGGGCAAGGTCGCGCTGGTCACGGGGTCGACCAGCGGCATCGGACTTGGCGTGGCGCGCGCGCTGGCGGCGCAGGGCGCGGACGTGATGACGAATGGGTTCGGCGACGCCGCCGAGATCGAGCGGCTGCGGCGGCAGATCGCCGAGGAATTCGGCGTGCGCGTCGGCTATTCCGGCGCCGACATCAGCAAGCCGGACGCGATCCGCGGCATGGTGGCGCAGGCGGCGCAGGAGCTGGGATCGGTTGATATCCTGGTGAACAACGCCGGCATCCAGTTCACCGCGCCGATCGAGGACTTCCCGGACGAGCAGTGGGACCGCGTGATCGCGATCAACCTCTCCGGCGTGTTCCACGGCACCAAGGCGGCGATCCCGCTGATGAAGCGGCGCGGCTGGGGCCGCATCGTCAACATCGCCTCGGCGCACGGCCTGGTCGCCAGCCCGCTGAAATCGGCCTATGTCGCGGCCAAGCACGGCGTCGTCGGGCTGACCAAGGTGACGGCGATCGAGGTTGCCGGCACCGGCATCACCGCCAACGCCATCTGCCCCGGCTGGGTGCTGACGCCGCTGGTGCAGAAACAGCTCGATGAGCGGGCGCAGCGCGAGGGCAAGAGCGTGGCGGACGTGAAGCACGCCTTTCTGGCCGAGAAGCAGCCGCTGG
>JAJZVE010000462.1 GCA_021845835.1 Pseudomonadota bacterium
TCGCGGAAGCGGAAGGCAGCGTTGGAAAGGTCGGATGGCGTCAACTGCGCCAGCACTTCGCGCGAGCGCGGCCCCATGACGCCGAGCATTGCGTAGGCCGAGGTCACGTCGGCAACGCAGCACGCGGCATCCGCGGCGGCGTGCTGCAGATGGACAAGATCGCGCCGCTGCGTCGCCGCCGCGGTGACGACCAGGAACTCCCGTTCGGCGAGCCGCGTCACGGTCAGGTCCGCCTCGATGCCGCCGCGATCGTTCAGCCATTGCGTGTACACGATGCGACCGGGCGGCACGTCATGCTCGGCGGTGCCGATGCGGTTCAGCACCGCCAGCGCATCGCGCCCCTGCACGAGGAATTTCGCGAAGCTCGACTGGTCGAACAGGCCGACCGCTTCGCGCACGGCGAGATGCTCGGCGCGCGCCGCAGCAAACCAGTTCTGCCGGCCGTAGGAATGGTCATAGACCGGCGCCTGGCCTGCGGCGGCGAACCAGTTGGCCCGCTCCCAGCCCGCGACTTCGCCGAAGCAGGCGCCATGCGCGGCGAGCCGGTCATGCAGCACGGAGCGGCGGGCGCCGCGCGCGGTTTCGTTCTGCCGGAACGGCCAGTGCATCGCATAGAGCAGGCCAAGCGATTCGGTCGTGCGCGCGAGCAGATAGCTGCGATTCGCCTGGAACGGCGCGAAGCGGCGGATATCGACGTCCCAGAGGTCCATGCCGGGATGTCCGTCGATGATCCAGTCCGCGACCGCCCGTCCGGCCCCTCCGGCCGACTGGATGCCGATCGAGTTGAACCCCGCGGCGACGAACAGCCCCGGCAGTTCCGGCGCTTCGCCAAGGATGTAGCGCACATCCGGCGTGAAGCTCTCCGGCCCGTTGAAGAACAGTTTTATTCCGGCGTTCTCCAGGACCGGCAGGCGGCGCACGGCGCGATCGAGGATCGGCTGGAAATGCGCCACGTCCTCGGGCAGTTGGTCGAAGCAGAAATCCTCGGGAATGCCGTTGCCGCCCCACGGTTTCGCGTTCGGCTCGAAGCAGCCGAGCAGCAGCTTGCCGGCGTCCTCCTTGGCATAGATGCAGTTGTCGGGATCGCGCAGCACCGGCAGGTCACGCGGCAGGCCGGCGATCGGCTCGGTGACGATGTAGAAATGCTCGGCCGCGTGCAACGGCACGGTGACGCCGTGGCCGGCGGCGAAATCGCGGCTCCACATGCCCGCCGCCAGCACCACGACGCGCGCCCGCACCTCGCCCGCCTCGGTCACGACGCCGACGGCGCGGCCGGCCTCGCGAATAAGTCCCGTGACTTTGGTATTTTCCCGGATGCGCGCGCCGCGCGCGCGGGCGGCGGCGGCCAGCGCCTGGGTGGTGTCCACGGGATCGGTCCTGCCGTCGGTCGGCAGAAAAACGCCGCCGACGACATCGGCGAGATCGGCAATCGGATAGCGTTGCCCGATCTCGGCCGTCGTGAGTTCCTCGACCGGCAGGCCGAACAGCGCCGCCACCGACGCCTGCCGCCGCAACTCCGTCAGCCGCTCCTGCGTCCCTGCGATACTGATCGAGCCGGTGCGGCGATAGCCGGTCTCGCGCCCCGCGTCCGTCTTGAGCCGCTCGTAGAGCTGGGCGGAATACTGCGCAAGCCGCGTCAGGTTCAGCGTCGCGCGCAGCTGGCCGACCAGGCCGGCGGCATGCCAGGTGGTGCCGCAGGTGAGCTGCCGACGTTCCAGCAGCAGCGGCGCCACGCCGCGCAGCGCCAGGTGATAGGCGATGCTGCAGCCGACGATGCCGCCGCCGATGATGACGACTTCGACGCGATCGGGAAGAACGTCCATGGTGCCTGCCTCGGCTGCCCAGCCGCGGAGGCTGGCCGAGCGCGCGGCAAGCGTCAATCGCGCCGGATCGTGCGGGGAGGTTGACACCAGCTATGCCCGCGCGGATCATCACTCATCTGAAAAGCGCATGGTGGCGTGGCACTGCAGATGCCTTCGACGTGCCTCGGCGCCGGCAGCGGACTTGCGTGGCACGGGACACACCGTTGGGGGAGGAGCGGGCCATCATGACCGAATTCGAACTCTGGCAGGACCGGCACGCGCGGGGTCGCCTCGGCCGGCGTGCGTTCCTGGGTCGCGCCGCAGCCCTCGGCCTGTCGGCCCCCGCCATCGCGGCCGTCGTGGCGAGCAGAGGCGCGCAGGCCGCCGAGACGCCGCGGCAGGGCGGCACGCTGCGCCTGGGTCTGGGCGGCGGCAGCACGACCGACAGCCTCGATCCGCGCAGCTACACCGATTCCGTCATGATCGGCGTGGGCCATGCGCTGTTCAACGCGCTGGTCGAATGGGGCCAGGACGGCAAGCCGTATCCCGAGCTGGCGGAGAGCTGGGAAGCCAGGCCGGGCGCGGTGGAATGGGTGCTCAACATCCGCAAGGGCGTCACTTTCAGCAACGGCAAGACGCTGGATGCCGACGATGTGATCTATTCGCTGAACCTGCATCGCGGCAAGACGACATCGGGCGCCGCCGGGGCGTTCCAGGAAATCGCCGACGTGAAGAAGCTCGGCCCGAACCAGGTGCAGGTGACGCTGAACGGCGGCGACGCCGATTTCCCTTACGTGCTGACCGACTATCACGTGCTGATCGTGCCTAACGAGTGGACCGACTGGAGCAAGCCGGTCGGCACCGCCGGCTACGTCCTGGAGACGTTCGATCCGGGCGTGCGCTTCACCGGCAAGCGCAACCCGAACTACTGGAAGCCCGACCGCGCCTTCGTCGATGTCGTGGACATCACGGTGATCAACGATTCCAGCGCGCGGCTGAACGCGCTGCTCACCGGCCAGGTCGACGCCATCAACCGCGTCGAGGCGAAGTTCGTCCGCACCGTCGAGCGCAATCCGAAGGTCGAGCTGGTAACGGCGCAGTCCGGCTGGCACGCCTGCATTTCGATGATGCACGACCGCCCCCCGTTCGACAACCACGACCTGCGCATGGCGCTGAAATACGGCATCGATCGCGAGCAGATCATCAAGGCCGTGTTCTCGGGCCATGCCGTGCTCGGCAACGACCAGCCGATCCCGCGCTCCGATCCCTACTGGAACCCCAACCTTCCGCAGATCAGCTACGACGCCGACCGGGCGAAGTTCTTCATGAAGAAGTCCGGGCTGTCCCGTCCGAAGCTGGTCCTGCAATGCTCGGACGGCGTGTTCCCCGGCTGCGTGGACGAAGCCCAGCTGTTCCAGCAGAGCGCGGCAAAGGCCGGCATCGACATCGAGCTGCGGAAGGAACCGGCGGACGGGTTCTGGAGCAACGTGTGGCTGAAGGGGCCGTTTGTCACCAGCTACTGGGGCGGCCGCGCCGCCGCCACGCAGATGCTGCAGGTCGCCTACGGGCCGGACGCGCCGTGGAACGAGAGCCATTTCCGGACCCCGCGATTCACGGAGCTGCTGAAGGCCGCCAAGGCGGAGACCGACGAGGCGAAGCGCAAGCCGATGATCTGGGAGATGCAGGAAATCCTCTACAGCGATGGCGCAACGATCATCCCGCTGTTCGGCATCTGGCTGGAGGCGCACAGCAATAATGTCGGGGGCCACCGGCCGTACAGCGGCTTCGACATGGACAACGGCTACATCGCCGAACAGGCCTGGCTGAAGAGCTGAGACCTTGCTGCGGCTGATCGCGCAGCGGCTCGGCCTCGGGCTGCTGACGCTGCTTGCGGCCTCCGTGCTCATCTTCGCGGGCACGGAGATCCTGCCGGGCGATCTGGCCTCCGCCATCCTGCAGAACAACGCGACGCCCGAGGCGCTGACCGAGATGCGCCGGGAACTGGGCCTCGACCGCCCGGCGCCGGTGCGCTACGTCGAATGGCTGGAGCATGTGGCGGAGGGCGATTTCGGCCGCTCGCTGGCCAGCCGCCGCGACGTGATCGCGGACATCGCGCCGCGCCTGAAGAACACGCTGTTCCTGGCCGCCTACGCGGCGCTGGTCGCGGTGCCGCTGGCGCTGACGCTCGGGCTGATGGCGGCGATCTGGCAGGGCAGTTTCTACGATCGCGCGGTCAATGCGGTCACGCTGCTGACCATCGCCGTGCCTGAGTACCTGGCCGGCTATATCCTCATCAAGTATCTTTCGGTACGGCTCGGCTGGTTCCCCTCGCTCGCCAACGTGACGCCGGAGACGCCGTTCCTGCAGCGGCTGGACCTGACGTTCCTGCCGATGCTGACACTGGTGCTGGCGATCGTCGCGCACATGATGCGCATGACCCGCGCCTCGGTGCTGCAGATCATGGCCAGCCCCTATATCGAGATGGCGTTCCTCAAGGGGCTGCCGAAATGGCGCGTGGTGGTGCGGCACGCCTTCCCGAACGCGCTGGCGCCGATCATCAACGTGATCGCGCTCGACCTCGCGTACCTGATCGTCGGCGTGGTCATCGTGGAAGCGGTGTTCGTTTATCCCGGTCTCGGCCAGATGATGGTCGATGCGGTCTCCAGGCACGACGTGCCGGTGGTGCAGGCGTGCGGACTGATTTTCGCGGGCGCCTTCATCCTGCTCAACATGATCGCGGACGTGCTGGCCATCCTGAGCAGTCCGCGGCTGCGGCACCTGCGCTGAGGAGACGGGCGTGCGGTTGTTCGGACAGCGGCTGACGCTCACGGCACTGATCGGCCTCGTCATCATCGCGATCAACGTCGCGGCGGCGCTCGGCGCGCCGCTGATCGCCCCGTTCGACCAGGCAACGGTCGTCGGCGACGCCTGGGGCGATCCG
>JAJZVE010000463.1 GCA_021845835.1 Pseudomonadota bacterium
CGGTCGTTATCGTGCAAGACGATGCCTTCGACGCGACAGATTCCATCACCATCTGCGCCTTCACAACGGACCCGACCGAGGCTCCTTTGTTCCGGCTATCGGTGGAATCGAACGAACGCAACGGGCTACGTTCCTCCTCTTGCCTAATGGTGGACAAGATTACCACCGTCCCGAAGTCCAAGGTTGGCGAGCGGGTCGGAAGATTGGACGATGAAGACATAATCCGGCTCAACCAGGCCATGATGGTGTTCTTGGGCCTCACGGTATCGCCAAGAATGGGCCGGGGAATAGAATAATAGAAAATAAATCCACACTTATATGGCACATATTGCGCTAAACGAGTGCATTATTAAATAATAAACATTAATTAGCTCGTTCTGGAAGTCGCGGCGCAGTTACACAGCTATGGTTTTCGGCAGTCAAGGCTGCGCCAATACTGGTTAAACTAGGCCTGGAACCGCGCGTCTGGCCGCCACCAATACTTGCCGGCAGATACCAGCAGGTCATATGGCATCACGCCTCGGACGGTCGCCAGGTTGCGGAGTCGCGAAGTGCGCGGGACCCATGAAGCAGGCATGGCTCCTTGCCCGCCGCGGGTGGTTTTTCGGCGGTGACGCTATTTGGGGTAACCGCACGATTTGCTCAAAATCGTACGCTAAGCGCCGGTTCGTTCAGTGCGTAGCTATGCGGCCGATCTGCGGTGCGCCGCCACGATGCGCGACACGGTCGGCTGACTGATGTTGTAGAGCCGTGCCATGTCGGCGCCGGACTTGCGACCGGTGATGACGCTTTCAGCGATCTCCCGCCGCTTGGCGGCGTCCAGCTTGCGGCGCCGGCCGCCGATGCGGCCTTCCGCCCGTGCCGCGGCGAGGCCGGCCGAGGTGCGCTCGCGGATCATGGCGCGCTCGAACTCGGCGAAGCTGCCGATCATCTGCATCATCATCCGGCCCGCTGGCGTCGTGGTGTCGATGTTCTCGGTGAGTGAGCGGAATCCGGCGCCAGCTTCGGCGATGCGTTCCATGATGTGCAGCACGTCCTTCAGCGAG
The DNA here is from genome assembly GCA_021845835.1 of Pseudomonadota bacterium. The sequence goes on from JAJZVE010000463.1 coordinate 1,047, forward strand.
CGCGACAGCCGGTCGAGCTTCCAGACCACCAGTGTGTCGCCCTCGCGCAGATGGTCGAGCAGCCGGTGCAGCTCCGGCCGGTCCCAGCGCCCGCCGGAGGCGGCCTCCTCAAAGATGCGTCGGCAGCCAGCCGTCCGTAGAGCGCGGGCCTGTAGTGCATTGGCCTGCTCATCACCCTTGGACACGCGAGCGTAGCCGAGCAGCAGGCCGGATGGCGGCTTGCTGGATTTCACAAACGTTCGTTTGTGCACGGGTTTGGCGACCACGGCGTAATCTCACAGATTGTCTTTCAATACCCTCTTTCAGAATGGCAGAGAAAGGCAAGTGGTTTATGAGAGATGCTCTCCAAGCCCGAGGATCGCCATGCCCCGCCGCAGCCTCCTCTCCGCCGAGCAGCGCGCTCGGCTTCTCACCGTCCCGGACACGCCGGAGGCGATGGCTCGCCATTACGTGCTCGGACCAGACGACCTGGCGCTGATCCGCGGCAAGCGGCGGCCGGGTAACCGCCTCGGCTTTGCGGTGCAGCTCTGCCTGCTGCGGTTTCCTGGCCGCATCCTGGCGCCCGGGGATGTTCCGCCGGCGCCGATGATCGCCTTCGTGGCGAACCAGCTCGGCATCAGCCCCGCCCTGTTCGCGGAATACGCCCAGCGGGACGAAACCCGCCGCGAACACGTCGGCGAGCTGCAGGGCAGGCTGGGGCTGCGCAGCTTCCGGCTCGCTGATTGGCGCGCCTGTCTGGGGGCAGGCGCCAACGCAGCCTGGGCAACGGATCGCGGCGAGCCGATCGTTCTGGCCCTTTTGGGGCATTTGCGTGCGGCTTCCGTAATAATCCCGGCCGTCGCAGTGCTGGAACGCATCGGCCTCGCGGCGCGCGCCCGTGCCCGCAGGCAAGCGTTCGATGCTCTTGCTGCTGGGCTGTCCGGGGCGGACCGGCAAGCCCTTGAGGCTCTCTTGCACCTCGACCCGGATATCCGCCGGTCGCGCTTTGCCTGGCTGCGCGACTGCCCGGAATCGCCGGCACCGTCGAACCTGCTCGCCCTGCTTGATCGCCTCGATTTCGTACGGGGTCTGGGGAGCTACGGCGAGCGGGCGAGGCGCATCCATCCTGCCCGGCTGGGCAGGCTGATCGAGGAGGGCGGCATCATGACCGCGCAGCACATCGCCGATCTCGAGCCGGCCCGGCGCACCGCGATCCTGGTGGCCCAGGCCGCACATCTCGAAATGCGGATCGCCGACGCCACGCTCGCCATGTTCGACAAATACATCGGCTCGCTGTTCACCAAGGCGCGCAACCGGGAGGAGCGCCGCTTCCAGGCCACGCGGCGCGATGTCGCCCGGACGCTGCTGCTATTCCGCCGCACCATTGCCGCGCTGAAACAGGCGCGCCAGACCGGTGAGGACGGCGTGACCGCCGTCGAGCGCGAGGTCGGCATGGAACGGCTGCACCAGGCGCTGCCGGTCATCGAGTCCGTCACCGATGCCGCCGATCCGGACATCCTCGTTACTGCCGCAGAGCGTCATGCGGTGCTGCGCCGGTTCAGCCCGCGCTTTCTTGAAGCGTTCCGTTTCCAGTCGAATACGTCGCACGACCCGGTGCTCGCCGCCATCGAGGTGATCCAGGCGATGAACCGTGACCGCAAAGCAGGCTTTCCGAAGCGCCCGCCGCCTTCCTGTCCGCAAAATGGCGCCGGCTGATCTTCGCGAGCGGCCAAGCGGACCGGCGCCTTTATGAGACAGCCGTCCTGGCCATCTTGCGCGAGCGGCTTCGTGGCAGCGACATCTGGGTGGCGGGCAGCCGGGACTGGCGCGCCTTCGAGGACCACCTGCTGCCGCCCGAGGCGCCGATATCCGGCAGCATCGGCGGCGAGACTGAACCCAGCCGCTATATCGCGGCCCGCGCCGGCGCTCTCCATGATCGCCTCGTGTTCGTCGGTGCGCACGCGGGCCGCGGGGAACTCGACGGCGTCGAGATCGAGCAGGGACGGCTCTACATCGCCCGCATCAAGCCCGCCGTTCCGGACGCCGTGCGGCCCCTGGCCGACCGGCTCTACGGCTTGCTGCCCCGGCCGCGGATCACCGAGGTGCTCGCCGAGGTCGATGCCTGGACGGGATTTGCCGACCGCTTCACCCATCTGCGCACCGGCAATCCGGCCGCCGACAAGCCGGCACTGCTGGCGGCCATCCTTGCCGACGGCACCAATCTCGGCCTCTCGCGCATGGCCGATGCCTCGCGCGGGCTCAGCTACCATCACCTGGTCAACGTCGCTCAATGGCATATCAGCGACGACAATTACGTCGCTGCGCGCGCCGCGATCATCAACGTCCACCATCGTCACCCGATGGCGGCAATCTGGGATGACGGGACAACCTCCTCCTCCGACGGCCAGTATTTCCGGGCGGGCGGGCGCGCCGGCCAGGGCGGCGCCGTCAACGCGAAATACGGCATCGATCCCGGCTTCGTGCTCTACACGCACGTCTCCGGCCGCTACGATCCGTTCCACACCCGGGTCATCGCCGCCACGGTCAGCGAAGCGCCCTACGTGCTCGACGGCCTGCTGCACCATGTGCACCAGACCGACCTGCGCAGCGCCGAGCACTATACCGACACCGCCGGCGCCACGGACCACGTGTTCGGCCTGTGCCACCTGCTCGGCTTCAACTTTGCGCCGCGCATCAAGGATCTGAAGGACCGCAAGCTCTACGCCATCGAAAAGCCCGCCGCCTATCCGCTGCTCGAATCCCTGATCGGCGGCGCGATCGACACCGCGGTGATTACCGGTCAATGGCCGTTGCTCATGCGCCTGAAAGCGTCGATCGATGCCGGTGTCGTGCTGCCCTCCACCATCCTGCGCAAGCTGGCCGCTGCCGGTCCCGGTAACGCACTGTCGCACGCGCTGCGGGCCATCGGCAGGATCGAGCGGACCCTCTTCACCTTGCAATGGCTGTCCGACCCCGAGCTGCGCCAGCGCAGCCACGCCGGGCTGAACAAGGGCGAGGCCAGCAACGCCCTGCGCCGCGCTGTCTTCTTCCACCGCCAGGGCGAAATCCGCGACCGCACCTTCGAGAACCAGAGCTTCCGGGCGTCCGGCCTGAGCCTGATCACCGCCGCCATCGTTCACTGGAACACGGTCTATCTCGCCCGCGCCGTCGAGCATCTGCGTGCCCAGAACATCCCCGTTTCAAACGACCTTCTGACGCATGTCGCCCCACTCGGCTGGGAACACATCGCGCTGACCGGAGACTATGTCTGGACCAACCTCCCGCCGACCGCCGAATTCAGACCGCTACGCGACGTTCAGCTTTCGTACCGGTCCAAGGCGGCTTAGCGTACGATTTTGAGCAAATCGTGCGGTGACCCCAAAGAGACTCCCCTGGGGAGAGAGAAAGCCGGGGATTACGTCAGGATAGCTGTTGCCTGATAGATTTGGGCTTGCACGGCGTTGGCGAGTGCGCAAAAAAATTGGCGGCCGAAAAGGCCGCCAAGTTTAGGGAGGAAACGTCCAAGAAAGCGCAAGGCATGGCCTCGCGCAGGACGAGATATAACGCTGCCGCGTCTGGCCTCAACTGAAATTTGTGCAATGCAGCAAAGCGCCGCTGGCGGTGTTGCGTTTCTGCCACGCGTTCGCCCTGTGACGGCGATGATGCAGCTGCTTCGCTGTTCTTCTTTCCCTCCCTCCCCGTCCCGCAGGCATG
>JAJZVE010000464.1 GCA_021845835.1 Pseudomonadota bacterium
CCATCGCGTGCCCGCGACGCTGGGACGCGAGGGCGAGGAGGAGGAACTGGTACGCGGACTGGCGGCGATCGAGCGGCTGCAGGGGCAGAAGCCGCGCGGCTACCGCTCGCCCGCCTGGGACCTCAGTCCGCACAGCATCGACCTGCTGCTGCAATACGGGTTCGACTACGACAGCAGCCTGATGGGCCATGATTATTCGCCGTACCAGGCGCGCAACGGCGATGTGACACCGCTGCTGGAGAAGATCAGCTTCGGCGCCGATACGCCGCTGGTGGAGATGCCGGTCCACTGGTCGCTCGACGATTTCCCGCATTTCGAATACTATAAGTTTGACAATGGCATCCTGCCCGGTCTGATGAACGCCGGCGCGGTGTTGCAGAACTGGCTGCAGGATTTCCGCTACATGAAACAGGTCTGCGACTGGGGCGTACTGACCTACACGTTCCATCCGCACGTCATCGGCCGCGGCCACCGCATGATGATGCTGGCGCAACTGATCGAAACCCTGCAGGCCGAGGGCGCAAGTTTCGTCACGATGGCGGCGGCGGTGGATCAGTACCGGCAGAAATGGCCGCAGGGTGTGAGCCTCCGCGGCCAGAGCGGGATCGGTTCAGGTTGAGCGGTAGGTTTCCGCGAACCGCACCTGACTGAGGCCGCTATGCGGGCGCACCTCGCGCACGCGCCGGGCCGCCCGGATGCGCGCCAGTTCGTTGTCCGACAGCGCCGCCGCCGTGATCTCCGCATCCGTCATCCGATCGAGCCGCGCTCGCTCCGCGCCCGTCAGTTGCGGCGGGTTCCTCGGATCAAGGGCGAACAGAACCATGCCTGTTTTCCTTCAACGCTGTTCAGTGCGTGGACGAAGGTCCGTCGCTTTCCACATCTTCACCGCGCAGCGTATCCGCCAGCACGCTGCGAAGCCGTTCAGCCACATCGCTTCGATTGCCCGGCGCCAATGTGCCAAGACATGTCACATCGCGGCAGTCCACCGTGGCAATCTTTTCGGTGCGAACCACGGAGGCCAGCGGCAGCCCGGCCAAGGCCCAGTCGGAAATCGGTACGTCGCCGGGCCAGCCGCGGTTCTCGGCACTCGTGACCATCAGCACCCACAGCAGCGGCAGCCCGGACTCCCGCCCCGTCTCCGCGATCACCAAAGCCGGGCGGCTCTGGCGCGTCGGGCGGTCCGTATAAGGATACGGCACTTTCACAACGGACCAGATGCCCGCGTGCTCAGAGATCGGCATAAGCGCGCCTGTCGGCTTCGGAATCCCATTCAGAGAAGGTCCGGAATGGGTCATCGGCCGGCTGGAGCCGTGCCGCATTGGTCATCACCACCCGCCCGTCCTCGATCGCGTAGGCGATTTCGTCACCCTCCTTCAGGTGCAAGGCCGCCCGGACCGGCTGGGGGATCGTCGTCTGCGCCTTGCTCGTCAGCTTGCTCGTGATCATCCGCTGGCCTCCTTTCTTGACCAGAAGTAAGGAATTTCCTTTCCTTCCACAAGGCGCGTCGCCGGGATGACCCCCCTCTCCGCCTTCGGCCTGTTCGCCGTCACCGCCATGCTGGTCTGCTACGCGCTGGAGCCACGCAGCCGCTGGTTCGTGCTGGGTTTCGCCGGCGCCTGCGCGCTCGGCTCGCTCTACGGCTTCCTGCAGGGCGCGTGGCCGTTCGGCGGCGTGGAAGCGGTCTGGGCGCTGGTGGCGCTGCGCCGCTTCGCGGTCACGCCGCCGTCTTCGCCGCGCGGAAATCCTTGATATCGCGGAATGTCAGTGCCGGGTGCAGGTCGGCGGTGCGGCGCATCATGAACGGCGAGGTGGCCAGGAACACCGGGTCGCCGTCCACGTCCTCGGCCATCGCACCGCGCTGGGCAGCCACGAAGTCCTGCACTGCCGGACGCTCGCCCGACACCCAGCGCGCCAGCGCGAACGGCGGCGTCTCGTAGCCGATGCCGACGCCGTATTCCGCCGCCAGCCGCGCCTGCAGCACATCGAGCTGCAGCGTGCCGACCACGCCGACCAGCGGCGGCGAGCCATCCACGGGGCGGAACAACTGCACCACCCCCTCCTCCGCCAGTTCCTGCAGCGCCTGGCGCAGCTTCTTCGCCTTCATCGCGTCGTCGAGGCGCACGCGGCGCAGGATTTCCGGGGCGAAATAGGGCACGCCGACGAAGTTCAGATCCTCCTGCTCGCTCAGCGTGTCGCCGATGCGCAGCGTGCCGTGGTTGGGGATGCCGACCACGTCGCCGGCGAACGCTTCCTCGGCCAGCGCGCGGTCGCGGGCGAAGAAGAATTGCGGCGCGTGCAGCGGAATCAGCTTGCCGGTGCGCACCTGCCTGAGCCGCATGCCGCGCGCCAGCCGGCCGGAGCACACGCGCGCGAACGCGATGCGGTCGCGGTGGTTCGGGTCCATGTTCGCCTGGATCTTGAACACCAGCGCGGTCAGCGCCGGCTCGTCGGCCTGCACGATGCGCGTGTCGGCCGGCTGCGCGCGCGGACGCGGGCCGAACTCGGCCAGCCCATCGAGCAGATCGACGACGCCGATATCCTTGATGGCGCTGCCGAAATACACCGGCGTCAGATGGCCCGCGGCGAATTCCGCGACGGAAAATTCCGGCAGCGCCGCGCGCACCAGGTCGATCTCCTCGCCCAGCGCCGCCAGACGCGCGTTCGATTGCGGCAATTCCTCGGTCAGCCGGTCGGCGCGGTGGCGCAGATCGTAGGTGCCGCAGAACGTGGCGCCGCGCCCGACCGGCCACGTCACCGGCGCGGTGTCGAGCGCGAGCGTTGCCGAAATCTCGTCCAGCAGCGCGAACGGGTCGCGGCTGTCGCGGTCCATCTTGTTGATGAAAGTGACAATCGGAATGTCGCGCAGACGGCAGATTTCAAACAGTTTTCGCGTGCGGCTCTCGATCCCCTTGGCGGCGTCGATCACCATCACGGCGGCATCGACGGCGGTCAGCGTGCGGTACGTGTCCTCGGAAAAATCCTCGTGGCCCGGCGTGTCGAGCAGATTGAACACGCAGCCTGCGTGCTCGAACGTCATCACCGAGGTGACGACGGAGATGCCGCGCTCGCGCTCGATCGCCATCCAGTCGGAACGGGTGCGCCGCCGCTCGCCCTTGGCGCGCACGTTGCCGGCGAGCTGAATGGCGCCGCCGGCGCGCAGCAGCCGCTCGGTCAGCGTGGTCTTGCCGGCATCGGGGTGGGAGATGATCGCGAAGGTGCGGCGGCGCGCGATCTCGGCGGCGGCGTCGGTCATGCGGCGAGCGGTCCCGCGGCACGCAACGCGCCGACCGCGATGCCGTTCCAGTTGCGCAATTCCGGCCGCAGCAGCGACTCCGGCACGCCGTCGCCGAGGCTGCGCGCGATCAGCGCCGCGCAAACCAGGTCGGCGGCACGCCCGGCGCCGTCGTCGCATTTGACCGCGATGCCGAGGCCGAGTTCCGGCAGCGCCGCGCAATGCACGCCCTCCGCGCCGCCCTTGCTGAAGGCGCGGGCGCCGAGGGCCGTCATCAGCACCGTGTCGAAGCGGTCGCTGCCGCCGACCATGAACGGATTGGCCGCCACCGCGGCACGCAGGCGCGCGGCGGCGCCGCCCGCCGTGCCGAAACGCGCGAACGCGCCGGCCAGCGCGCGCAGCGGGATGGCATAGGTCGGGATCGAGCAGCCGTCGGTGCCGCGATTGTCGGCATCGAGCCGGGTGCCGGTCGCCTCGGCCAGCGCGGCGGTGACGCGCCGCATGGTCGGATGGTCGGGGCCGACGTAGCCGGCGGGATCGTCGCCGCAGGCACAGGCGAGGCAGATGAAGCCGGCATGCTTGCCGGAGCAGTTGTTATGCAGCGCGGTCGGCGCCTCGCCGGCCGCCGCCAGCGCCCGCGCCGCGCGTGCGTCAGAGGGCCAGTGCGCGCCGCATTCCAGGCACGCCGCGTCCCGCCCCGCCTTCGCCAGCATCGACCGCGCGGTCGCGACATGCGCCGGCTCGCCGCCGTGCGACGCGCAGGCCAGCGCGATTTCCGCGTCGCTCAGGCCGAGCCGGTCGGCGGCGCCGCTCTCCACCAGCGGCAGCGCCTGCAACGCCTTCACGGCAGAGCGCGGAAACACCGCGGCGTCGATGTCCCCGGCCTGCAGCACCACGCCGCCCGCGGCGTCGGCGACGACGAAGGCGCCGCGATGGGCGGATTCGACGCGCCCGCCGCGGCTGACTTCGACCAGGACCGGGTTCATGCCGCCGGCAGCAGGTTCAGCGCGAATAGAACTCGACCACCAGATTCGGCTCCATCTGCACCGGGAACGGCACGTCGGAGAGCTTCGGCGGGCGCATGAAGCGGCCCTTCATGGCGCGGTGATCGACCTCCAGGTATTCCGGCACGTCGCGCTCGCCGTTCTGCGCCGCGTCCAGCACCACCGCGAGCTGCTTCGACCGCTCGCGCACCTCGACCACGTCGTTGTCGCGCACCTGGAAGCTCGGGATGTTCACGCGCTTGCCGTTCACCGTGACATGCCCGTGGTTGACGAACTGCCGCGCCGCGAACGGGGTGATGGCGAACTTCATGCGGTAAACGACGGCATCCAGCCGCCGCTCCAGCAGCTCGATCAGGTTCTCAGAGGTGTCGCCCTTGCGGCGCACCGCCTCGAAGTAATACTTGTGGAACTGCTTTTCCCCGATATTGCCGTAATAGCCCTTCAGCTTCTGCTTGGCCATCAACTGCACGCCGAAATCGGTCGGCTTG
>JAJZVE010000465.1 GCA_021845835.1 Pseudomonadota bacterium
CCGACGAGCGAGTACAAAAGATCGAAGCGCGTGCTGCTGACGCCGAGCCACAGCAGCAGGTCATTCAGCAGGCCGTATTTCTGCAGCAGCACGGTCCACGCCGCGGTGCGCACCAGGATCGAGGTCCAGAACGGCAGCAGCACCAGCACGATCAGCCGGCCGGCGATCGGCCCCGGCAGGTGCGCCAGCAGCCACGCCAGCGGGAAACCGCAGACGAGCGTCGTCAGGGTGACGATGCCGGCGACCAGGAAGGTGCGCGCGAACACGGGGCGATAGATCGCCACGTCCTCCGGCACCGGGCCGACGCCGCCGCCGGGCAGCCATTGCAGGTCGATCGCGGCGAGCAGATAGCTGGTCGTGAACGGGCGCACGCCGCGCCTTATGGCGAACCACGTGTCCGCATCGCCCCAGAACGCATCGGCGGTGATCATGGCGTCGCGGGTCAGCGGCGGGCCGGGCCGGATGCGGCGTGCGGCGCGCAGCACGTGGCTGCGCGACGCCGGCAGCAGGCTGTTGAGCGCCTTGCCGACCGCGTACACGCTGTCGTTCTGGCGGGCGGCCAGCAGATCAGCGCCGAGGGCCGCGAATGCCGCGTCATCCGGCACACCGTTGCCCGCCGAGGTGCGCAGCGCCGCCGCGGTGCGCGGCAGCGCATCCGCCATCGTCGGGTCATAGACCGCGCGCGCCAGCAACGCCGCGATCGGCACGCAGAAGCTGGACAGCAGCAGCAGCAGCAGCGGCGCGACCAGTGCCGCGGCGCGGAGCCGTTGCGCGCGCGACGTGCGCCGCACCGCCGCCGCCAGCGATCGTCCGGGTGCGGCCGGCAGCAGGGCCGCACCCGTGATCACGTCACTTCGCGAGCCAGGCATTGAACCGCCTGGACAGATCCTCGCCGTGATCGCCCCAGAACTCGACATCGGCGACCAGCACCGTCTTCATGTGCTCGGGTGCGGTCGGCAGCTTGGCGAGCGTCAGCGCCGGCACGAACTTCGCCGCTGCCGTCACCACCGGGCCGTAGGGGATGAACTCGCCCAGCCGCCCGTTGACCTCCGGCTGCGAGATGAAGGCCAGATATTTGTAGGCCAGGTCGGGATGCGGCGCGTCCTTCGGGATCGAGATCATGTCGTACTCGATGATCTGGTTGTCCCAGGCGATCCGGAATGGCTTCTTCTCCTGGTCGATCGGGTTCTGGATACGCCCGTTCCAGGCCGTGGTCATCACCACTTCATGCGAGGCGAGCAGTTGCGGCGGCTGCGCGCCGGCTTCCCACCAGACGATGTCGCGTTTGATGGTGTCGAGCTTGCGGAAGGCGCGATCCACGCCCGCCGGCGTGCCCAGCACCTTGTACACTTGGTCCACCGGCACGCCATCGGCCATCAGCGCCCATTCCAGGTTCTGCTGTGGCACCTTGCGCATTGCCCGCTTGCCGGGCCAGCGCCGGGTGTCGAACAGCGCCAGCACCGAGGTCGGGCCGTCCTTCAGCACCGTGGTGTCGTAGGCGAGCACGTCGCCATAGACGTCCAGGCCGACGCCGCAATCCAGCGCCGAACCGGGCAGGAAGGCCGACCGATCGGCGATCTTGCTGTAGTCCAGGCGCTGGAGGATGCCGGAGTCGCAGCCTTTCAGCACGGTCGCGGTCTCCACCGTGACCAGATCGAGCGTGACGTTGTGCGCCTGCTCCATCGCCTGCACCCGCGCCACGCCGTCGGGGGTTTCCTCCTCGTTGAACCTGATGTGCATCCTGGCTGCGAACGGCGCGTACCAGGCCTGGTGCTGCGCCGCCTGCCACGCGCCGCCGGCGGAGCTGATCGTCAGCTCCTCCGCACCCGCCGGCGCCGTTGCCAGCAGCGCCGCCAGCAGCGCCGCTGCCCCGGCTGTCGTCATTGCTTTCATGTGTCCCTCCCGTTTCCGTTCAGCGTTTCATTGTCGGTCCCGGCGGCCGGAAAGACGAGACAATCCGCCGCCAGCCAGGACAGCAAAACCGTCTCGCCCGCGGCGGTGCCGGTCTGCGCCGGCACCTTGACGGTGATGCTCGCGCCGTTCTCGGCTTCGGTAAACAGGCGCAGATGGTCGCCCTGATAGATGCGGCTGCGCACGCGCGCGCGACAGAGGTTCTCCGCCGGTGCCTCGGCCTCGGCCAGGCGGATCGATTCCGGCCGCACCGCGACCACCACCGGCGTGTCCCGCGTCACCGGCCCGACCGCGCAGGCGCGCACCGGCAGCCCGCCGTTCAGCATCACCTGCACCGTCGTGCCCTCGATCGCCGCGACGGTGCCCGTCAGCAGGTTGTTCTCGCCGATGAACCCGGCGACGAACGGATCGAGCGGGTGGCGATACAGCGCATCCGGGGTGCCGTGCTGAACCAGCCGGCCGTCATGAAACACCGCCACGCGATCCGACATGGTGAGCGCCTCGCTCTGGTCGTGGGTCACGAACACCACGGTCAGGCCGAGCTGCTCCTGCAACTGCTTGATCTCGATCTGCATCTGCTCGCGCAGCTTCTTGTCGAGCGCGCCGAGCGGTTCGTCCATCAGCACGAGGCTGGGCTGGAACACGAGCGCCCGCGCCAGCGCGATGCGCTGCTGCTGGCCGCCCGACAGTTGCGACGGCCGGCGTGCGCCGAACGCCTCCAGGCGCACCACCGCCAGCGCCCGCCGCACCCGCTCGGCGATCTCGGTGCGGGCCACCCGGCGGACGCTGAGCGGGAAGGCGACATTCTCCGCCACCGTCATATGCGGGAACAGCGCGTAATTCTGGAATACCATGCCGATGTTGCGCTGGTACGGCGGCAGCCGCTCGACGGGCCGGCCGGCGAGCAGGATCTCGCCGCGCGTCGGCCGCTCGAATCCGGCCAGCATGTTCAGCGTCGTGGTCTTGCCCGACCCGGACGGGCCGAGCAGCGTCAGGAACTCGCCCGGCATCACGTCGAGCGTGAGGTCGCGCACCGCCAGCGTGTGCCCGTCGTAGCTCTTGTGGACACCGATGAACTGCACCAGCGCACTGACCTTCTCGGCGACCCCGTCCACCTTCCCGTGATCCTTTGCGGCAAGGTACCTTGCCGATTCGCGATTGCGGTTGCAACGTGCGTTGTGCCGCCGCGGCCCGTCGCGGGGGAGGGAAAATGAAGGACACGCCGTACTGGTGGGACGACGCGCCGCTGTCGGCGGTGGCGGATGCGTTGCCGAAGCGGATCGATGTCGCCGTGGTGGGCAGCGGCTACACCGGGCTGTCCGCCGCACTGACACTGGCGCGCGCCGGCCGCTCCGTCGCGGTGCTGGACGCCGGCGTGCCGGGCGTGGGCGCCAGCGCGCGCAACGGCGGCATGTGCGGCGACATGCTGAAGCCTTCCTTCGACACGCTCGCCCGCCGCTACGGCCGGGCACGCGCCGTGGCGCTGTTCGCCGAGGCGAGCGAGGCGTTCGATTTCCTGGAAGCTTTCCTTGCCGCCGAAGCGATCGACTGCGCCTATGTCCGCAGCGGCGGCTTCACCGGCGCGCTGAAGCCCGCGCAGTACGAGGCGATGGCGCGCGAGACTGCGTATCTGTCCCGCACCATCGACCTTGCCGCCGACATGGTGGCGAAGTCCGCAGTGCGCGCGGAGGTCGGCACCGACCTCTATGTCGGCGGCCGGGTGCTGCACCGGCGCGGCGGCCTGCATCCGGCGCGCTATCACGCCGGGTTGCTGGCGCGGGTGCGCGCGGCCGGCGCCGCGGTGATCGGCGATTGCCCGGTGCGCGGCATCGACCGCAGCGGCGACCGCTTCCGCCTCGCGCTGGCGGGGGCGGTGCTCGATGCGCGCGATGTCGTGGTGGCGACCAACGGCTACACAGCGCGGGTGACGCAGGCGCTGCGCCGGCGCGTCATCCCGGTGACCAGCTACATGATCGCGACCGAGACGCTGTCGGCGAACCTGATGGCGACGCTGATGCCGAAGCGGCGCATGCTGACCGACAGCAACCGGCTGCTCTGCTACTTCCGGCCCTCGCCCGACAACACGCGCATCCTGTTCGGCGGGCGCCCGGCCTACACCGAGATCGGGCCGGCGCGAGCAGCGCAGCGTCTCGCGCGCTACATGACGGCGCTGTTCCCCGAACTGCGCGGCGTGGGCCTGAGCCATTCCTGGTCCGGCTTCATCGCCTACAGCTTCGACCGGCTGCCGCATGTCGGGCTGCGCGACGGCATGCACTACGCGATGGGCTATTGCGGCTCCGGTGTGGTGATGGCGACCTGGCTCGGTCGCAAGGCGGCGCTGCGGCTGCTCGGCGACGCCGAGGCGCGCAGCGCCTTCGCCGACCTCGCGCACCCGACGCGGCCGTTCTACACCGGCCGCCCCTGGTTCCTGCCGCTGGTCCAGGCTTGGTACCAGGGCGCCGACGCGATCGGACGCTGAGCGCCATGTCCCCGCCCGTCACGCAGGTCGCCTCGGACCCCAACCTTCCCGCCGCTGCCGATGTCGTCATCGTCGGCGCCGGCATCATCGGCGCCTCTGCCGCCCTCTATCTGGCGAAGCGGCGGATTTCGGTCGCGCTGGTGGAAAAGGGGCATGTCGGCGGCGAGCAATCGAGCCGCAACTGGGGCTGGTGCCGCCAGCAGGGCCGCGACCGCGGCGAGCTGCCGCTGATCCGCGAGAGCATGGCGCTGTGGGACGGCATGGCGGCGGAGACCGGCACCGATGTCGGCTTCCGCCGCACCGGGCTCGCCTTCGTC
>JAJZVE010000466.1 GCA_021845835.1 Pseudomonadota bacterium
GGCTGCGCGGCCGCGTGACCGAGCTGGCCGATCTCGCGGCGCTGCCGCCGCGTCTGCTGCGGTGACGCCCGCCGCCCGCCTGTCCGGGGCGATCGAGCTGCTCGCCGCGATCGAGACCGATCCGCGCCGCCCGGCCGATGCCATCGCCAACGATTTCTTCCGCGCCCGCCGCTTCATCGGCGGCTCCGACCGCCGTGCCGTGGCCGACCGTGCCTGGAGCGTGCTGCGCGGCCGCCGCCGGCTGGCCTGGTGGCTCGGGCGCGCGCCGGCGCCGGCGACGCCGCGGCTGCTGGTCGCCGCCTCGCTGTTGCTGCAGGGCTGGACGCTGGACGGGGTCGGCAAGTCGTTCTCCGGCGGCAAGTTCGGGCCGAGCGCGCTGCGGCCGGAGGAGGCGGCGGGGCTGCGCCTGCTGGAGGGACACACGCTCGACCATCCCGACATGCCGGACGCGGTGCGGCTGGAAGTGCCGGACTGGCTGCTGCCCTCGCTGCTCGCCCGCTTCGGGGCCGATCTGGCGGCGGAGATGGCGGCGCTGGCGGAACCGGCGCCGCTCGACCTGCGCGTCAACCTGCTGAAGGCGACGCGCGAGCAGGCGCAGGCCTCGCTGGCGGCCGAGGGGGTGGCGGCGACGCCGACGCCGCTTTCGCCGTGGGGGCTGCGGGTGCCGGGGCGGCGGCCGGTGACGGCGGGGCGGACGTTCCAGGAAGGGCTGGTCGAGATCCAGGACGAGGGCAGCCAACTGGTCGCCGCCCTGGTCGGCGCGCAGCCGGAGATGCGCGTTGCCGACTGGTGCGCCGGCGCCGGCGGCAAGACGCTGGCGATGGCGATGACGATGCAGAACCGCGGCCACATCGCCGCCTGCGACGTCTCGGCGGCGCGGCTGGACGGCGCGGTGCGGCGGCTGCGCCGTGCCGGCGTGCACAACGTGGAGCGCCACCTGGTCGAGCCGGGCGACAAATGGGCCAAGCGCCGCGCCGGCAGCTTCGACCGGGTGCTGGTCGATGCGCCCTGCACCGGCATCGGCACCTGGCGGCGCAACCCGGATTCACGGCTCAAGCTCTCCGCGCGCGATCTCGCCGAGTTGCAGGACAAGCAGGCGGCGATCCTGGGGCAGGCGGCGCGACTGGTTCGCAACGGCGGGCGTTTGGTTTACGCTACCTGCTCGCTGCTGACCGAGGAGAACGAGGCGCAAGTGCAGTCATTCCTCGCCGCCCGACCCGAGTTCGCCGTGGTCCCGCTCGCGCGCGTGTGGGAGCTGCCGGGGCCGCCGCCATGCCCCGGCCCGTTCCTGACGCTGACGCCGCTGCGGCACGGCACCGACGGGTTCTTCGCGGCGGTGCTGGAGCGTTCGGCATGATCACCATCCGGCGCGCCCGGCTCTCCGATGCCGGCGCGATCGGGGCAGTGCATGTCGCTGCGTGGCGCAGCGCCTATCCCGGCATCCTGCCCGACGAGTACCTGGCGCGGCTGTCGGCGCCGCGGCAGGCGGCTTATTACGACAGCGCGGTGCGCAGCGGCGTGGGCGTGCATGTCGCCTCCGCCTCCGGCGCCGATCTCGGCATGCTGGGCGGCGCGGCGCGGGTGGTCGGCTTCGTCACCGGCAGCCCGGCGCGCGACGGACGCTGGACGGAGCGGCTGGCCGAGGGCGAAATCGAGACGCTCTATGTCCTCGACGACTGGCGCGAGCGCGGGGTGGGGCGGCGGCTGATGCGCGCGGCAGCGGCGAACCTGGCGGCGTGCGGCTGCCGCTCGGCGTTCGTCTGGGTGCTGCGCGCCAACCCGAGCCGGTGGTTCTACGAGCGGCTCGGCGGGCGGGCGGCAGCCGAGGCGACCATCCATGTCGCCGGCGTGCCGGTGGTGCAGACCGGCTATGTCTGGTCGCCGATCGAAAAACTGGTGCAGGCGGCGTCCCTGGCGCCGTGATCGCCTGTCGGCTCACAGAATAGTTCCGCCCGCCGGCGTGACCTCGCGAAGTCGTACGGTGCGGAAATCGCCGCGCTCGGGTTTCTGGTACGCGCGCGATCGGTGTCGCGCGCGCATCGTCGATCCCGGGAAGGGAACCGGCAACATGTGGGCGGGCCTGCTGCATCGCGTGTGGGCACACTTCTGGTCGTTCGATGCGGCGGTCGCGCTCTGCACCTGGGTCACAGCGCTGGCCGCGGCCGGGTTCACGTATGTCGCGCAGAGCGGGCCGGGCGCCAGGACCTGGCGCGGCTTCCGCGACTTCTGCCTGCCCGCGACCCTGTTGCACCATCCATCCTGCCGGCGCGACGTGATGTTCATTGCCGCGTCGCATTTCATCCGCCTGCCCGCCGGCGTGATGGTGAGCAACCTGGTGGCGGCCGAACTGTCCTATGCCGGGCTGTCGGCGCTGCTCGGCGCCCAGCCGCGCCATGCCGAGCCGCTATGGTTGTGGTTCGCGATCCTGGCGACCGGCGTGGTGCTGCAGGACGCGATGACGTTCGTTGCGCACGTGCTGCAGCACCGCATGGGCGTGTTCTGGGAGCTGCATAAGGTCCACCACTCGGCCGAGTTCCTTATCCCGCTCAGCAACCGGCGCTTCCATCCGCTGCAGGCGATCATGGACGACTGGTTCACCATGCTGCCGCTCGGTCTGTTCCTCGGCGTCACGTCCTACATGTTCGCGTTGCCGGTGCATGACAACAGCATCATCGGCCTGGACGCGCTGTTCGTGATGAACATGCTGAGCTTCTACCATCTGCGGCACTCGCACGTGCAGATGCGTTACGGCTGGCTGGAGCGCCACCTGATCAGCCCGGCGCAGCACCAGTTGCATCACAGTTGCGAAGAGCGGCACTGGGACAAGAACTTTGGGTTTTGCTTCGCGTGGTGGGACAGGATCTACGGCACGCTGATCTATTCCACGCCGGGCGAGCAGTTCGCGCTCGGCCTGCCGATCGGCGAGCAGCAAGACTACGACAGCGTGCTGAAGCTGTTCCTCACGCCGCTGTGGAATCTCGGCCACATGGCGTGGCGCGGCGTGCGACGGCTGCCGCAGGAGGTGGGCGCCGAGCCGGCCGTCAGCGCGGCCATGCCGTCGGTGCAGGACGCGGCCTGAGCATCGCGGAGCCTGTTGTACCGACCTGCCGCGGCATGCCCGCCCGGCGTCGAACCGAAGCCAATCCGGTCACGCCCGGCGGTGAGGTCTGATAGGATCGGGCGGTGTGGAGGTCGCCGAGCCGATGCTCAATTCCACCATGACTGCCGACACGGCCGACGCCCCGGGGCATCCGGGCATCAGCCCGACCTGGACCAGCAGTGCCAAGGACGCCGTCGGCTGCCCGCTCGGCCCGCCGCGCCTGTGGTTCACGCTCGGTCACGGGATCGTCAACGAGATCTACTACCCCCGCATCGACATCCCGCAGATCCGCGACCTTGGCTTCGTCGTCGCCGACGGCCGCGGGTTCTGGGCCGAGGTGAAGCGCATCGCCCACTACGACATCCGCTTCCTCGCGGCCGGGGTGCCGGCGTTCGAGATCACGCACCGGCACGATCGCTACGAACTGCGCCTGCGCGTCTGTCCCGACCCGCGGCGCGAGGTGCTGGCGGTCGAGTTCCATCTGCAGGCCGATCCCGGCCTGCGTCCCTACGTTCTGGTGGCGCCGCATCTCGGCGCGACCGGCCAGGGCAACCGGGCTGCGGTGGAACGGCAGGGGGGCCGGCGGGTGCTGGCGGCATCGCAGGGGCCGTTCGCGCTAGCGCTCGCGGTGATCGACGCGAACCAGCGCGACGGGCTCGGCGCGGCCAGCGCCGGCTATGTCGGGCAGAGCGACGGATGGCAGGATTTCTCCCGCAACGGCGCGCTGACCTGGGCCTATCCGCAGGCCGGGCCGGGCAACGTCGCGCTGGTCGGCGCGCTGCCGGGGCAGGGCATGCTGGGCGTCGGCTTTGCCAGCAGCACGACCGCCGCAGCGACACTCGCGATATCGACGCTGCTGCAGCCGTTCGAGAACATCGTGCGCCAGCAGATCGCGGAATGGGAGGGCTGGCACGCGCGCCGCAGCGAGCGCTACGCCCCGCCGATCGACCTTCCCCCGCCGATCGCCGAGCAGTTCCTGCTGTCTGCGACCGTGCTCCGGACCCATCTCGACAAGACCTATCCGGGCGCGATGGTGGCCAGCCTCAGCATTCCCTGGGGCGACAGCGGCGAGGAGCGCGGCGGCTATCACCTGGTCTGGCCGCGCGACCTGGTCGCCTGCGCCACCGCGCTGCAGGCCCTGGGGGCCGAGGAGGAAACGCGCGACACCCTGCGCTACCTGATCGCCACGCAGCATGGCGACGGGCACTGGAACCAGAACCAGTGGCTCGGCGGCAAGGCGTTCTGGGAAGGGCTGCAACTCGACGAGACCGGGTTTCCGGTGCTGCTTGCGGCGGCGCTGGCGGAACGGGACGCGCTGGGCGGCATCCGCATCGAGGACATGGTGCGCCAGGCGCTGGGCTTCATCGCCTGCAACGGCCCGCTGACCGGACAGGAGCGGTGGGAGGAGAATGCCGGGCTGAACGCCTACACCCTGGCCGTGGCGATCGCGGCCCTGGTCGAGGGGGCCGCGTACCTGCCCGAGGAGGCCCGGTCCTGGGCGCTGGACCTTGCCGATTTCTGGAACGCCGGGATCGAACGCTGGCTGGCGGTGGCGGGCACCGAGCTGGCGGCCCGCCTGGGAGTGGACGGCTATTACGTCCGCATC
>JAJZVE010000467.1 GCA_021845835.1 Pseudomonadota bacterium
GCGGGGCAGGCAAGCCAGGCCGTGTATGGTCCGGCCAAGTTCGTGGCCTCCGGCATCACCAAGCACCTGGGCGTCGAGTTGGCCAGCCGTGGCGTGCGCGTGAATGCCGTGGCGCCGGGCACCATCGCGACCGCCGCGCTGATGAAGATGTCGAAAGAGTATGTGGACGGCGTGACCGCCCGCCATCCCATCGGCCGCGTCGGCCAGCCCGTGGAGGTCGCCAAGGCGATCCTGTTTCTTGCCTCCGACGAGGCCTCTTTCATCACCGGAGCGGTTCTGCCGGTTGATGGCGGCTATCTCGCGCAATGAGGCGCAGATCAGGAGCAAAATGATCGCCGGGGCCGTCCGCGGCCGCGGCGCTGCCGTCGCGTCCGGGTTCCCAAGGAGCTTCGCCCACGATGGAACCGTTCAGAATGCTTTGGCTGCAGGCCGCCGGATGTGGCGGATGCAGCATGGCGAGCCTTGCCGAAGGGCGTTCCGTCTGGTTCGCGGCGGTGACAACATTCGGGTGCGAATTGATCTGGCACCCGACGTTCAGCGAAGCAACCGGCGTCGCTGTATCGCGGCTTCGAGCAGATCCTGGCGGGAGGGGCGGGCGGGGGGGGGGGGGGGGGGATTTCGCCGCCTTCCTGCAGATCGCCGACGACCTCGATCTCGCGCGTTTGGGGCGTGGGCAGGCCGGGCTGATGGGTTTCGGCGCCTATCACGGCTCCGATGACCCGTTGTTCGCCGCCGGACGCCTCGATCCGGCGACGCTGGCGGCGAACGCCCTCGATCCCGGCGCCAACACCGAGGACGTGCGCCGCGCCTGGATGCAGGACACCGCGCCGCTGCCGCCGCTGGCCGAGACGGTGCCGGATGCCGACAAGCCGGCGCGTATAGCTGGTGCAAGGCGCCGCGCATCGCCGGGCGCCCGGCGGAGGTGGGCGCGCTGGCACGGCAGGCGGTGGACGGCCAGCCCCCGGTCCGCGACCTGCTGGCGGGCGAAGGCGCCACGGTCCCCACCCGCGTCATCGCCCGCCTGATCGAGACGGCGCGACTGCTGCCGGCCATGCGCGTATGGGCGCAGGCGTTGCGGCCGGGGGAGCCATTCCTTGCCGGCGGATCGCCCGGCTTCGGCCAGGGCATCGGCGTCGGGCTGGCGGAGGCGGCGCGCGGCAGCCTGAGCGGCTTCATGCTGACCGTCCGTAGCCTGCGCTGGCAAGATAGTTTTGACATTCTGTCGTGGTGAACGTGTCGAGGCTGTCGCCGATGGACTGCCAGAGGGTCTCGCGGGTTCGTGGCTCGGCGCTGCGGAGGAACTGCTTGAGCTTGGCGAAAACCTGCTCGATCGGGTTGAGATCGGGGCTGTAGGCGGGCAGGAACATCAGGTCGCCGCTGCGCGCCGTCACGCCGCCGAAAGCGGACGCGCTGCGCGAGGCCGCCTGCGATCTGCTGCCGCGGGTGCGCATCTCCGACCGGCTGCTCGAGGTCGATGCCTGGACCGGCTTCGCGGACTGCTTCACCCACCAGCGCAGCGGCCGTCCGGCCGAGGACCGTACCGCGCTGCTCGCCGCCGTCCTCGCCGACGGTATCAACCTCGGCCTGACCGGCAGCGCTGCGCCGGTGACGGCAACGCCGCTGGGTGCGCGCCGCGGCCTCGCCGCCGTGGAATGCGCGCGCGGGCGACTTTATCATCTGGTGACGCTGGATGCGGCGGGCCGCATCGCGCGGCTGGACATGCTGGCGCCGACCGAATGGAGCTTCCACGCCGATGCTCCGCTGGCCCGCGCCCTGATCGGCCGGACGCCGGCTGCGGAACCGACGAGTTGGCGGCGGATCGGGTGGCTGCTGTCGGCATTCGACCCCTGCGTGGCCCATCGCCTGGAGATCGTGGAGGCGGCTGATGCATGAGATGGCGCTTGCTCAGGCCATGGTGGGAATTGCCGTCGAGACGGCGCAGCGCCAGGGTGCGGCGCGGATCACCGCTGTCTGGGCAGAGATCGGCGCGCTCAGCCATGCCGAACCCGACGCGCTGGAATTCTGCTTCCCGGCCGCCAGTCGCGGCACCATCGCCGAAGGTGCGCAATTGAACATTCTGCGTACACAAGGGGCGGCGTGGTGCATGACCTGTGTCAAATCGGTGCCGCTCGCCACCCGCTATGATCCGTGTCCGCAGTGTGGCGGACACCGGCTGCAGGTCACGGCGGGGGAGGAAATGCGCGTGAAGGAAATCGAGGTGGTCTGATGTGCGCGATCTGCGGTTGCTCCAGCCCCGGCGACGTCGCCGTCCGCGAGGCCCATCCCCACGATCATGGCCACCATGACCATGACCATGACCATGACGGTCATCACCATTCCCACGATCATGCCCACGGCGAACACCATCATCACCACGCTCATGGTGAGCAGGACCATCGCCAGGCGGGCGTGATGACCCTGACTGCGGGGGCGGGGGTGCCGGAAGGGCGGCTGGTTTCGGTGGAACGGGACATCCTGGCGGCCAACGACGCCTATGCCGCCGCCAACCGGGCGCGGCTCGCCGAGGCCGGGACGTTCGCGGTCAATCTTCTGTCCAGTCCCGGCTCCGGCAAGACCTCGCTGCTGGTGCGGACCATCACCGACCTGAAGGCGCGGCATCCGATCACGGTGATCGAGGGCGACCAGCAGACCGACAACGACGCCGCGCGCATCCGCGCGACCGGCGTGAAGGCGATCCAGATCAACACCGGCAAGGCCTGCCATCTCGACGCGCACATGGTCGGCCACGCGCTCGATGCGCTGCCGCCGCCGGCGGGCGGGCTGCTGTTCATCGAGAATGTCGGCAACCTGGTCTGCCCGGCCGCCTTCGACCTGGGCGAGGCGTGCAAGGCGGTGGTGCTCTCGGTCACCGAGGGCGACGACAAGCCGTTGAAGTATCCGGGCATGTTCGCGGCTGCGCGGCTGATGCTGATCAACAAGGTCGATCTGCTGCCCTATGTCGAGTTCGACCTGGCCGGAGCGATCGCGCGGGCGCGGCAGGTCAATCCGACGATCGAGGCGATCACCGTCTCGGCGCGCACCGGCGAGGGAATGGCGGTGCTCTACGCCTGGCTCGCCCGGCATGCCGGCGCGGTGGCCGCCGCCTGAGACGATGACGGCGGTGGCGCGGCTGCGGGTGCGGGTGCGCGGCGCGGTGCAGGGAGTGGGATTCCGCCCCTTCGTCCACCGGCTCGCCCGCCGCCACGCGCTCGGCGGCTTCGTCGCCAACGACGCCGAGGGCGTGGTGATCGAGGTGGAGGGCCAGGAAATCGGCGGCTTCCTCGATGCCCTGCGCGGCGAGGCGCCGCCGCTCGCGCGGCTGGATGCGATCGAGACCGAGCCGGCGCGCCCGCGAGGCGAGCGTGGCTTCGCCATCATCCCCTCCGGCGGCGGGCGCATCGCCACCCGCGTGCCGCCCGATGCCGCCCCCTGCGAAGCCTGCCTGGACGAATTGTTCGACCCGGCAAGCCGGTTCCATCTCTACCCGTTCGTCAACTGCACCCAGTGCGGGCCGCGCTACACGCTGACGCGCCTGCTGCCCTACGATCGCGCCAACACCGGCATGGCGGGGTTCGCGATGTGCCCGGCCTGCGCGCGCGACTACGCCGACCCGGACAGCCGCCGCTTCCATGCCGAGCCGATCGCCTGCCCGGTCTGCGGCCCGCGCCTGAGCCATCCGGTGCCGGAAATCGTCGCGGCGCTGCGCGCGGGGCGGATCGTGGCGCTGAAGGGGCTGGGGGGGTTCCACCTGCTGTGCGACGCCGGCAACGAGGCGGCGGTGGCGACGCTGCGCCGCCGCAAGGGGCGGCAGGCGAAGCCGTTCGCGGTGATGCTGGCCTCCGCCGCCTCGCTCGATCGCGTGGTGGCGATGGAGGCGGCCGGGCGCGCGCTGCTGGCGGGGCCGGCGCGGCCGATCGTGCTGGCGCGGCATCGCGGGACGCTGGCGCCCTCGGTCGCGCCGGGGCTGGCGGAGATCGGCGTCATGCTGCCGTCCACGCCGCTGCACCATCTGCTGTTCCACGCCGCCGCCGGGGCGCCGGACGGGCGGGCGTGGCAGCGGGCGCCGGTCGATCTCGCCCTGGTCGCCACCAGCGCCAACCCGGGCGGCGAGCCGCTGGTGACCGACAACGACGAGGCGCAGCGCCGCCTGTCAGGCATCGCCGACATGATCGTCACCCATGACCGGCCGATCGTGGTGCGCGCCGATGACAGCGTGATGCGGATCGCGGCCGGGCGCCCCGCCTTCATCCGCCGCGCGCGCGGCTTCGTGCCGGAGCCGGTGGCGCTGGCGCAGGACGGGCCGCCGGTGCTGGCGCTGGGCGGGCACCTGAAGGTGACGGCGACGCTGACGCGCGGGCGGGAGGCGTTCGTCTCCCAGCATGTCGGCGACCTGGACAGCGCCGCCGCCTGCCGCTTCCTGGACGAGACGATCGCGCACCTGACCGCGCTGCTCGGGGTACGCCCGGCCGTCGTCGCGCATGACCTGCACCCGGATTTCCACACCACGCGCCTCGCCGCGCGGTTCGGCGTGCCGACCCTGGCCGTGCAGCACCATCACGCCCATGCCGCCGCCGTCGCGGCCGAGCATGGCGTGACCGGGCCGTATCTCGCGCTGGTGCTGGACGGGTTCGGCTACGGCCCCGGCGGCGAAGCCTGGGGCGGAGAGATGCTACGGGTCGCGCCGGCCGGGTTCGCGCGG
>JAJZVE010000468.1 GCA_021845835.1 Pseudomonadota bacterium
CCGAAATGCGCCGCTACATTCGTGGCGAATGGAGCAAGCGATGCCCGTAGGGCTGGAGATCACCCTGGCGCCGGAACGGCTGGACGAAGGACCGCCCGAGGAACGGGCGTGCTTCGGCCTGTTCACGATTCGTGCCGGCGCGGCGGATCTCACCGCCGGCCTGGATTTCTTCATCTCCGCCTACCGTCCCGGTCCCCTGGTCTCCGGCTACCACGCCGCCGAATGGTTCGCCTGGAACTGGTGGCGGCTGCGCTACGAACCCCGCTCGCCGGCGCCGGAGTGGTGGCGCGCGCACAAAATGACCGCCATCGGGGAAGGCTATGTCTGGCCGAACCTGACCATCTTCTCGGACGGCGTCAGGACCGCGCTTCTCGCCGAACCTTCCGTCCGCCCGGATGCCAAACCATTCCGCTACCTCGGCGCCCACCCCTGCGTCCTCCCCTCCACCGAATTCGAAGCGGCGATGGATGCCTTCATTCCCCGCATCCTGGCCCGGCTGCGGGACCAGGGCGTGCCGGAGACGAACCTTGACGCGATCTGGCGCGACGTGCTGACCGAGCGCGCTGACCCCGATCTGGCCCGACGCCGGCGGTTGGAGGCGCTGCTGGGGCGCGATCCGGACGACATCGAGGACGACGCCGTGGACCGGCTGGTGGCGGACGCTGCTGCCCTGGGCGAAATTGCGGTCGAGGAACTCGCCGCCGACCGCGCCCGCGGGGGCGACCCGCTGACCGCCGAGGCATTGGAGCATCTCGCCGCGTCCCGCGGCAGTGACGCCGCCCCTCGCGATGCGGTCCGGCTGACCCCCGGCACCCGCCTGCCGACCGGCCCGGAGATCCCGGCCTGGCGACTTGGGGCAGAGGCGGCGCAAGCCCTGCGTGAGCAGGAACGCCTTGGCGAAGAGCCGATCAGCGACGCGAGACTGGCTGCCCTCGCTGGCATGGACCCACGTGCGCTGACGCGAGTTGGCACGCGCCGGGCTGTTTCCTTCCTGCTGGAGCGCGACCCCGCCCACGCGCGCGTGGTGCTGCGCGCGCCGCGCAAGACCGGGCGCCGGTTTGAGCTGGCCCGGTTGCTCGCAGAGCAGATTGTAATGCCGCCACCCGGCCGGCTGCACGCCGCCACGCGTGCCTACACCTACCGGCAGAAGATCCAGCGCTCCTTCGCCGCCGAACTGCTCAGCCCGTTCGCGGCGGTGGACGCCATGCTGGCCGGGGATTATTCCGCGGAGGCGCAGGCGGACGTGGCCGAGTATTTCCAGGTCTCGGAGCGGACCATCCTGACCCTGCTGGTCAACCATCACCGGGTGGAACGCGAGGAGCTGGACGAGGACCTCGGCGCCGCCGCCTGAGAAAATGAAGGGGGGCGACGTGACGGCCATCCACCAAAGACCCCTCGGGGACCCGACCTCGCCAGAACGATCGGTTCGCCAGAGCCGGGAGCGCTTGGCTCGGTCGTCCGTCCCCGGTGCTGCCATTGGGCGTTCCGACCGTCGCTCCGGTCGCTTGGTCGCTTCATGACCCCGCTGGAGGATGTCGCGCTGCATCACATCAGCGGTGCCATGCGCGTCTCACTCAAGCGGTTGGTCGAGAAGTCCCAGGAGGACGCAATCGACGACCCCGCCGACTACTGGGTTGACCTCGTTGCCAGCGCATTGAATGGCATGCCGCTGCTCTGGCCGCCGATGGTGGACTCGGGCCAGAGTCCCCTTCCGTTCGAGGCGCCGCACCGGATCGAGACCGAAGTCTATCTCGTCGGAAGCGGAGGCCTGCTCGGCGGACCGACGCTCGACGTTCTCCTCCAGGTCTGGTTCGAGACGGAGTCCATGAATGCCGCTTTCGGCATCCCCCTCCTCATGCGCCGGGTCCCGTCCTTCGGCCCCGTCCCGCGCGCGATCTGGGACGAGCTGCGCGAGACCGCCATTCGATTGAACGAGATCACCCCGTGCGGTCGGCTGTTGCTGCTCGGGCATCCGGACCCGTTCGGCGCGAAGCCGCACCATGTCATCAGCGAGGCCCCCCTCTATGTGCTTTCCACGATTTTGGCCGCGGGAATGACCGATCCGCCGCGCGGCTTGTCCGGCGTGATCTTGGAGCATTTCGCCTATGACCTTGCCTCCGGCTGGATCGGCGATCCGGCACTGTCCGGCGGGCGGAAGTCACCCGAATTGAACGCCTTCCTTAGCTATTTCGATACCGCACGCATCCTCCGGATTCGCATACGAAAGGTCACGCCATGACCCCGGCGCCACGCAAGAAACTCATCGAAGTCTCCATCCCTTTGGAGGCAATCAACGCCGCCTCGGCGCGGGAGAAGTCGATCCGGCATGGGCATCCGTCCACCCTGCATCTATGGTGGGCGCGGCGGCCGTTGGCCGCGTGTCGGGCGGTGTTGTTCGCGCAACTGGTGGATGATCCGTCCTCCTGGCCCGACCGGTTCCCGACCGAGGAGGCGCAGGAGGCGGAGCGGAAGCGGCTGCACCGGGTCATCGAGGCGATGGTGCCGTGGGAAGCCTCGAACAATGAGGCGATCCTGAATGCGGCGCGGTGGGAGATTGCGCGCTCGGTCGCCTGGGGCCTGGGCGAGGAGCCGCCGGCGCGGGAGGATGGGCGGGCGATCCTGGACTATCTGCAGACCAAGGCGCCACCGGTCTATGACCCGTTCTCGGGCGGCGGGTCCATCCCGCTGGAGGCGCAGCGGCTGGGGTTGCGCGCCTATGGCTCGGACCTCAATCCGGTGGCGGTGCTGATCGGCAAGGCACTGGTGGAGATCCCGCCGAAATTCGCCGGCCGGCCGCCGGTCAACCCGAAGGCGCAGGCGGAGGCCGTGCATGGCGCGCTGCGGGCCTGGAAGGGCGCGCAGGGGCTGGCCGAGGATGTGCGGTTCTACGGGCAATGGATGCGCGACGAGGCGGAGCGGCGCATCGGGCATCTCTATCCGAAGGCGACGCTGCCGGACGGCTCGCAGGTGACGGTGATCGCCTGGCTCTGGGCGCGAACGGTGCGCTCGCCCGATCCGGCGGCGAAGGGCGCGATGGTGCCGCTGGTGTCCTCGTTCCTGCTCTCCACCAAGGAGGGGAAGAAAGCCTGGGTTGAGCCGGTGATCGATCCGGCTGCGCAAGATGGCTACCAGTTCGAGGTGCGGACAGGGGCGCTCTCGAAGGCCGATGAGAAGCAGCTTGGTGAGGGCACAAAGTCGGCTCGGGCGACGTTCCGTTGCGTACTAACGGGTGCGAACCTTAGCGGCAGCTACATCGATGCCGAAGCGCAGGCTGGGAGGATGTCTGCCCGATTGATGGCAGTTGTTGCCGAAGGACAGAGATCGCGGACATATCTTTCCCCTGCCGCAATCCATGAGGACGCTGCGGCCGAGGCCGCCCGGCACGTTGCAGAACACGGTGACGACATGGACCTGCCGCGACAGGAATGTCGCGGGACATTCGCCAGCAATGCGCAGGGGCGTCGCTACTGTTTCAAGACCTTCTCTGACTACTTCACCCCCCGCCAGTTGGTGGCGCTGACGACCTTTTCCGATCTCGTGGCCGAGGCGCGGGAGAAGGTGCTGGCGGACGCGCGCGCGGCGGGCTTGCCCGCCGACCTCACCCCACTCCACCAAGGCGGCACCGGCGCCGCCGCTTACGCGGATGCCGTGGTGACATATTTGGCGTTTGCGTTGAGCAAGATTGCGAATATCGGTTCTTCTATCGCAAGCTGGATGTCCGACCGCGGGGCGTTCCGAGAGACTTTCGCTCGGCAAGCAATACCAATGGTCTGGGACTTCGCAGAATCGAATCCGTTTGCCGACGCGGGTGGCTCTTTCTCAACCGCAATCGACAAAGGGGCTATGTCGATTGCGGAAGCACCCGCGTGCTCGGCCGGATCAATCAAACATCTCGCGGCTCAGCATAATTCGTTCAGCCTGGACTCTATCGTCGTCTCCACAGACCCGCCCTACTACGACAACATCGGTTATGCAGACCTATCGGACTTCTTCTATGTCTGGCTCAAACGATCGCTCAGCGGCGTCTGGCCCGACCTGTTCCGCCGTCTGACCACCCCGAAAGATGAAGAACTTATCGCGACCCCTTATCGCCACGATGGCAGGGCCGGAGCCGACGCATTCTTTATGAAGGGCATGGGCAAGGCACTGGTCGCGATGCGCAAGGCCGCGGCGGACCGCGAACCGCTCGCCATCTACTACGCCTTCAAGCAATCCGAGATCGGCGAGGACGGTATCGTCTCGGCCGGCTGGGCGTCTTTCCTTCAGGCCGTTGTTGACGCCGGCCTCGCCGTCGATGGCACATGGCCAGTTCGGACAGAAGGTTCGGGGAGATTGATCGCGAAGGACGCAAACGCCCTCGCCTCGTCCATCGTCCTCGTCTGCCGCAAGCGCGGTGAAGCTGCGCAAACCGTCACTCGCGCCGAGTTCATCCGCGCGCTCAAGCGCGAGATGCCCGAAGCGGTGGACAAAATTCGCAAGGCCGGTGTCGGCCCCGTCGATATGCCGCAATCGGTCATCGGCCCCGGCATGGGCGTGTTCACCCGCTTTGCCCGCGTGCTGGAAGACGACGATTCAGCCATGGGCGTGAAGACCGCGCTCGCGCTGATCAACCGCGTCTGGGGCGAGATCGAGAACGATCTCGACGCCAATTTCGACCCGGAAACACAGGTGGCACTCGCCTGGTTCGCCACCTACGG
>JAJZVE010000469.1 GCA_021845835.1 Pseudomonadota bacterium
ACGCCGCGATCGCGGAGCGTGCGCTGCTCGCCGGCATCGGCGCCGACAGCATCGAGCACGCCGCGCCGCTGGTCGCGCTGGCGGAGGAACGCGCCCGCATGATCGCGGTGCGGCACCAGACCGCGCAGCACCTCGCCGAGGCCGGCGACGGGCGCGACATCGCCGTGCTGCGCGACGAAGTGGCCCGCCTTGCCACCGACGCCATCCGCGACGACATCGCCGCCGCCGAGGGCGCGCGCGCCGCCGCCGCGGACCGGGCGCAGGCGCGGGCGGCCGAGATCGCCACCATGCAGGCGGCGATGGCGCGGGCGGCAACGGATTCCGCCAGCGTGCAGGCCGCCGCCGACCGGCAATCCGCCCTCGCCACGCTCGACCGCGTGCTGGACGAGGCGCTGCTGGCGCATCTCGCCGCGCTGATGCTGGAAGATGCGCTGGCCACGCTGGATGCCGCCGGCAGCTCCGCGCTGCTGACGCGCATCGGCGAATGGTTCGGCATGCTGACCGATGGTGCCTATGAGCGCCTGATCGCCAGCGACGACGGCGACGGCACCGCGAGGCTGCGCGTGGTGCCGCGCGACTTTCCCGATGAGGCGAAGGACGTGGCGCACCTGTCCGACGGCACGCGCGACCAGTTATTCCTGGCGCTGCGACTGGCCGCGATCGAGGACCACGTGGCCGGCGCGCCGCCGCTGCCGTTCATCGGCGACGACATCCTGCAGACCTTCGATGACGATCGCGCCCGCGCGGCAATGCGCGCCCTGCTGCGGCTCAGCGCGCAGGTGCAGGTGATCCTGCTCAGCCATCACCCGCATCTGCACGCGCTCGCCGCCGAACTCGGCGACGGGCGCGTGCATGTCTGCGGCATCGAGCCCGCCTGACGCGGACGGGCGCCCTGCCCTATTTCTCGACCGAGGTGATGGCGTTGCGGTTCTTGGCGAGGCAGGATTCGGCGCTGCACAGCGCGTCGGGCTGCGGCCGCTCCTTGCCGTAGCTGATGGTCTGGATGCGGGTGCGCGGCACGCCCTTCGCCACCAGATAGTCGCGCGCCACGTTCGCGCGGCGCTGGCCGAGCGCGAGGTTGTATTCCTCGGTGCCGCGCTCGTCGCAGTTGCCGGCGACCATCACCCGCACCGTCGGGTATTGCGCCAGCCACGCCGCCTGCCGGTCGAGCACCGTCTGGTCGTCGGGCGTGAGCTGCGCCTTGTCGAAGGCGAAATACACGCGGTCGCCGACATTTTTCGCGAGGTCCTCCTCGCTGCCCGGCACGGCGCCGTTCGCCCCGGCCCCGCCGGCACCCAGCGCGGTGCTGCTGATGCCGCTGCCGGCCCCGCCCGCGGTCCCGCTGCTCGCGCCGGAGCCGGTGGCGGTCGCCGAGCCGCTGTCCCCGGAACAGGCCGCCAGCAGCCCGAGCAGGGCGAAGGCGGCGAGACGTGTGGCGGTGGTGGACGTCGCAGTCATTCGGCTCTCCCGTTGCAACCGCTCACGTATAGCGTGATCGCTTGCAGCGCGGGGACATTGATTCAGATCAGGTACGACTGCCCCGCCGCGGCGGCCGGTTGCCGGCGCCCTAGCGCTCCAGCGTCGGCAGGCTGCCTGGGCGCATGTCACGATGCGCGCCCAGCGTCGCGTGCTTCAGGCGGCGCAACAGCAGCAGCAGATGCGGGTTGATCGCCTGCAGGATGTCGCGCACCACATCGGCGAAATGCCCGTCGCGCACCCACCAGCGCAGCAATTCGCGCCGGCACCCCGAGCGCTGGCCGCGCGGGATGTTGCGGCGCATGACGCGCCAGTAGTCGCGATACAGGATCAGGTGAAACAGCTTGCCATGCCGCGGCTTCGCCTCCGGCGCCAGCCAGCGCACCGCCGCGGCGCGATCCACCAGCAGCAGCGCGCGGGTGGCACGTTCAGCATGCTCACGATGCAGAAACAGATGGTCCGGCAGGCGCACCCACGGGCCGCGCAGCGCCATCTCGGCCAGCAGCACGCGATCGGAGCCGCTGAAGGTTCCGATCAGGCCGGTGCCCTGCAGCGCGGCGCGGCGATAGACGCCGAAGAAATCCTCGCACTGGTGATGCGAATTGATCACACAGCCGAAGCGGCGCGCGGGATCGGACGAGGCCATGTCATCCAGTTCGGTGGCATAGCGGCGCAGCACCCGCCCGTCGGCCCCGATCTCGACGATGCCGGCGATGCACAGCACCGCTGCGGGATTCGCCTCCAGCGCGGCAATCGCGCGCGCCAGGTAGTCGGGCGCGCGCATGTCGTCATGCGCCGCCCATTGAAAATACGTGCCGCGCGCCAGGTGGAAGCAGCGGTCGAAATTCGGTCCGGCGCCGATGTTGCGCGCGTTGCGCATGTAGCGCACGCGCGGGTCGCGCGCCGCGAAGTCACGGCAGATGTCGCCGGTCCGGTCGGTCGAGGCGTTGTCGCAGATGATCAACTCGAAGTCGCCGAGGCTCTGGGCGAGCACGCTCTCGATCGCCTGCCCGACAAAGTTCTCGCCGTTGAACACCGGCATGCCGACGCTGACCAGCGGCGGGGCCTTCACCCGCCCGCCCGCCATTCGCGCACCGCCGGCGACGCCGTCCGGTTCCCGCAGCGTGATCGTACGAGCCTCCATCATCCCAAGACCGACATGCTGTAGCACATAATAACTCAGGGCCGAGAGGCCTGGATAGCGGAGCGTTAGCAAAAAGATACTATGACACCGCTGCATCCCCTTCACGTTGCTGTGGGAACAACAACCGCCGGAGATAATCGCGTATAAGTTGATTGTTGCCGCTTGATTGAAACGTCCGGGCCCAATGAGTCGCCCGGACGTGAACGCGACTACGGAACGATATCCAGATCGATGATGCGCGCCGTTGTTCCGGTGTCCTGCAACAGGCGCAGCAGGTCGGCGGTGGCGATCGAGACGCTGGCCGTGTTCACCAGCGGGTGACAGACGATGCGCTCCGCTTCGGCCAGCGCGCGGTCAAGCGCGAAGGTGACGCGGTGCGCCGTGTCGTTGATCATCGCCAGCGGCGTCACCGCGCCCGGCGTGACACCCAGCGCCTCCAGCAGCGTCTCGGCGGAGGCGAAGGAGAAGCGCTTGGCGCCGACCAGCGCCGGCAACGCCTTCAGGTCGGCGCGGCGGTCGGCGCGCAGCGTGATCAGGAACAGCCCGCCCTTGGCGTCCTTCAGCAGCAGGTTCTTGGTATCGAGGCCGGGCAGCCCATGCGGATGGGCCGCCGCCTCCTCCACCGTGAAGACAGGCGGGTGCGTCGCCTCCTCCACAACGATGCCGAGGCCGGCGAGCAGCGCCGCCAGCCGCGCCTGTCCGTCCGTCATGGCCGCGCCGCCGGAGCCTACTCGTCCTCCTCGCGCCCGGCCTCTTCCTCGTCCTCGTCCTCTTCGTCCTCGTCCTGGTGTTCGTAATACCAGTCGAGCACGTCGTCGTGGAAATCCGGGTCCTTGAGCAGGCGCATGGCCAGCGCCAGCACGATCTCCGGGGCCGCCGGCAGCTCGGCGGCGCCTTCGGGCACTTCGCTGCCCGCCACCACCCGCACCGACATGCCGTTCTCATCGTCCTCGCCGATGATCAGCGCGACCTCGCTGCGGTCGAGGTCAACAGTCACCGTCTCGGGTGTCCGTCCGGCCGCCATGTCGTCATTCCTTTCCTGATTGTGCCGCCTGATAGCAGCCCGGCAACGCGCAGCCCAGCCCATGGTGGCAGGGTCGCGCCGCCTCAGCTGCCGCGCGCACGCTTTTCCGCCAGTCGCTGCGCGAACCGCTCGCGCCCGACCAGCATGCGTGTGTGCCGTCCCCGGCCGGCCTCGTCCAGCCCGTCATGCGCGGAGAAGGCGAAAGTTACGCTCCTGCCGTCCACCGCCATCAGCTCCGTGGTCAGGGTGATGGTAAGGCCGACCGGCGTCGCCGCAGTATGCGCGATCACCACCTCGGTGCCGAGCGAAAGCTGCTCGGCGCCGATCAGGGTCGCGAGATGCTCGGCGCAGGCGCATTCCGCCATGCCGACCAGCAACGGGGTCGCCAGCACCTCCGGCATCGTCGCCAGGCCCGGAAAGGCGACCGGCAGCGCCGGCACGGTATGCTCCCGCCGCACCTCGGTCCGCCAGACATGGCGGCTGCCGAGATGGGCGGCGAGGCCGGAGGCGCTCACAGCGCCTCCACGTTGCCGTCGACGCCGATCGACTGGCCGGAGATGTTGGCCCCGGCCGCCGACACCAGCCACAGCACCGAGCCGGCGACATCCTCGGCCGTCACCATCCGGCGCAGCGACACGCGGTCCAGGTAGGTCTTTTCCATGGCGGCGTAGTCCACCCGCTCCTGCTGCGCGCGGGCGGCGATCACGCGCTCGATGCGCGGGCCGGCGACGATGCCGGGCAGGATCGCGTTGACGCGGATGTTGGACGGGCCGAGTTCCTTGGCCAGCGACTGGGTGAAGCCGATCACGCCCCATTTCGCCGCGGAATACGGCGTGCGCCAGGCATAGCCGAACCGCCCGGCGGCCGAGGACAGGTTGATGATCGCCCCGCCCCCGGCGGCCTTCAGCATCGGCACACCCAGCCGCGTGCAGAGGAACTGCCCGGTCAGGCCGACATCCAGGCAGCGCCGCCACTCGGCCGGGTCGATCGCCTCGACGGCGCCGGTCGGGCCGGCGATGCCGGCGTTGTTCACCAGCACGTCAAGCCC
>JAJZVE010000470.1 GCA_021845835.1 Pseudomonadota bacterium
AGAGTGCTGGCGGAGAGGGTGGGATTCGAACCCACGGTACCCGTAAGGGTACAACGGTTTTCGAGACCGTCCCGATCGACCGCTCCGGCACCTCTCCGACCGCGCGGACGGGCGGCTTATAGGCAGACCGGGGCGGTGCTGCAACCACGGTCCACCGTTGACTCGGCGGATGCGGCCGTTATAACCCGCCTCTCCCGGCGGCCGGGGGTATCCCGGCGGCCCCGTTCGCTTGCAGCCGCCGCCCCGCGGCGACAGGACAGAGACCGATGTTCGCAGTCATCCGCACCGGCGGAAAGCAATACCGCGTGACGCCCAACGCCGTGCTCAAGGTCGAAAAGCTGCAGGCCGAGCCGGGCGCGACCGTCACCTTCACCGATGTGCTCGCGGTCGGTGCCGAAGGCAATCTGACCCTCGGCGCCCCCGTCGTCGCCGGCGCCGCCGTCACCGCGACCGTGATCGCGCAGGACCGGCTCGATAAGGTGCTGGTGTTCAAGAAACGCCGCCGGCAGAATTCGCGCCGCCGCAACGGCCATCGCCAGCACGTCACCGTGCTGCGCATCGCGGAGATCCGCGCCGGCAGCGACTCCGAAATCCGCTCCGCCTGACCCAGGAGAACCCGACATGGCCCACAAGAAAGCCGGCGGCTCCTCGCGCAACGGGCGCGATACCGAAGGCCGCCGCCTCGGCGTCAAGAAATACGGCGGCGAGGACGTGCGCGCCGGCAACATCATCATCCGCCAGCGCGGCACCAAGGTGAAGCCCGGCCGCAATGTCGGCCTCGGCCGCGACCACACCCTGTTCGCGCTGATCGACGGCCATGTGAAATTCGAGCGCCGCGCCGAGGACCGCGTCCACGTCTCGGTGGAAGCGCCGAAACCGCACGCCGCCGCGGAATAGACGGCCCCTTTCCGCCTTCCAGCCCAGCGGAACGGGGGCCGGCCACAGCCGGCCCCCGTTCTCGTTTGCCGCAGTTCCCGCCATGAAATTCCTCGACCAGGCCAAGATCTACTGCCGCTCCGGCGATGGCGGCAACGGCGTGGTCGCGTTCCGGCGCGAACGCTTCATCGAATTCGGCGGGCCGGACGGCGGCAACGGCGGGCGCGGCGGCGACGTGGTGTTCGAGGCGGTGGCCAACCTCAATACGCTGATCGACTTCCGCTACACGCAGCATTTCCGCGCCGCCAAGGGCGGCAACGGCGCCGGCGCCGACCGCACCGGCGCCGGCGCCCGCGACGTGGTCATCAAGGTCCCGGTCGGCACCCAGATCTTCGACGAAAGCCGGGAAACGCTGCTGGCCGACCTCGACACGCCGGGCCGGCGCGTGGTGCTGCTGCGCGGCGGCGACGGCGGGTTCGGCAACGCGCACTACAAGTCTTCCACCAACCGCGCGCCGCGCCGCGCCGACAAGGGCTGGCCGGGCGAGGAACGCTGGGTGTGGCTGCGGCTGAAGCTGATCGCCGATGCCGGGCTGGTCGGGCTGCCGAACGCCGGCAAATCGACCTTCCTCGCGCGCGTGTCGGCGGCGCGGCCGAAGATCGCCGATTATCCGTTCACCACGCTGGCACCGCAACTTGGCGTGGTGCGTCTGTCCGCGACGCAGGAATTCGTGCTCGCCGACATCCCCGGCCTGATCGAGGGGGCACATGCGGGCGCGGGCCTTGGCGACCGCTTCCTCGGCCATGTCGAACGCTGCGCGGTGCTGCTGCATCTGATCGACGGCGCCGCCGGCGACGTGGTGCAGGCCTGGCGCACCATCCGCGCGGAATTGTCCGCCTACGGCGGCGGGCTTTCCGAAAAGCCCGAGATCATCGCGCTGAACAAGAGCGATGCGATGACGCCGCGCGAGGCGTCGGCGCGGCGCAGCGCATTGGTGCGCGCGTCCGGGGCGCCGGTACTGCTGCTCTCCGCCGTGACCGGCGACGGCGTGCCGGCGGTGCTGCAGGCGCTGGGGGCGGAGATCGCGCGCGTACGGACGAAGGCAGCCTAGGTTTATCCGCAGATGTCGCAGATGTCGCCGATAAGAACAGATATTTTTTTGATGAAACGTGCCTTCATCATCGGCCGCGGCACGGACGGAATGGGGGGTAAAGCCTTTATCTGCGTCATCTGCGTCATCTGCGGATAACCCTTCACCGATGACCCCCAACCTCGCCGACTCCAGAAGGCTCGTCGTCAAGATCGGCAGCGCGCTGGTGGTCGATGCGGCGGAGGCGGCGCCGCGGCACGCCTGGCTTGCCGCCATCGCCGCTGACATCGCGGCCCTGCGCGCGCGCGGCACCGAAGTGCTGATCGTGAGTTCCGGCGCCATCGCGCTCGCCCGCCGCAGCCTCGGGCTGACGCAGGCGCGGCTGCGGCTGGAGGAAAAGCAGGCCGCCGCCGCGGTGGGACAAATCCGGCTGGCGCAGGCGTGGACGGAGGCGCTGTCGGCGCATGGCCTGACCGCGGCGCAACTGCTGCTGACGCTCGGCGACACCGAGGACCGCCGCCGCTACCTCAATGCGCGCGCGACGCTCATCACGCTGCTCGGCTTCGGTTGCGTCCCCGTCATCAACGAGAACGACAGCGTGGCGACGGCGGAAATCCGCTACGGCGACAACGACCGCCTCGCCGCCCGCGTCGCCGAGATGATCGAGGCGGATGCGCTGGTGCTGCTCTCCGACATCGACGGCCTGTACACCGCCGATCCCAGGCGCGACCCCGCCGCGACCCACATTCCCGTGGTCGCCGCGCTGACGCCGCAGATCGAGGCGATGGGGGGCGACCCGCCGCCCGGCTATTCCTCCGGCGGCATGCGCACCAAGCTCACCGCCGCGCGCATCGCCACCGGCGCCGGCACGGCGATGGCGATCGCATTCGGGCACCGGCCGAACCCGCTGCGCGCGCTGATCGACGGCGCGCGCTGCACCTGGTTCCTGCCGGCGCCGGAAGGACGCTCGGCGCGCAAGCGCTGGATCGCCGGCACGCTCGCGCCGCTCGGCACGCTCGGCGTCGACGCCGGCGCGGAGCGCGCGCTGCGCCACGGCAGCTCGCTGCTGCCGGCGGGCGTGCGCACGATCGTCGGCACGTTCGAGCGCGGCGACCCGGTGGAGGTGCGCGGCCCGGACGGCACGCTGCTGGCGCGCGGGCTGTCCGCCTACGGCAGCGCCGATGCGGCGCGCATCATCGGCCATCGCAGCGAGGCGATCGAGGCGATCCTGGGCTGGCGCGGGCGCGACGAGCTGATCCATCGCGACGACCTCGTACTGCTTTCGCTTTAGCGGTCGCGCAACATCGGCTAGGGTTCGCCGCGGGAAACGAAACCGGGGGGAACCTGCGCATGGCCGGAACATGGCGGCGGCGCCTGATGACTTTCATGCTTGTCATGATTGCCGCCGCACCGTGCGGTGCGCGCGCGGCCGACGTGCCGCCCGACATGGCGGCGCGGCTGGCGCCGCTGCTGCCGGGGGTGGTGAACATCGAGGCGATCACGACCAAGGGGCATCGGCCGACATCGTTCTGGGGTTCGGGCTTCTTCGTCAATGCGTCCGGCATCATCGTCACCAACCGCCACGTCATCGCCGGCGCCGACCGCATCCGCGTCACCGGCCAGGGCTTCGTGCCGCAGCATGCGACGCTGCTCTATGTCAGCAGTCTGATCGACCTTGCCGTGCTGAAGGTGGCGATCGGCCATCCGGCGCCGGTGCTGGCGTGGGGCGACAGCGACGCGCTGCGTGTCGGCGATCCGGTGTTCGCGATCGGCAATCCGCTCGGCATCGGCATTTCGGTCAGCGCCGGCATCGTCAGCGGCCTGGACCGCAACATTCGCGAGACGCACTACGACGACTTCATCCAGACCGACGCGGCGATCAACCACGGCAACTCCGGCGGGCCGATGGTGGATGCCGCCGGTCATGTGGTCGGCATCGACACCGCGCTCTATTCGTCACCGCACAACACCGGCTCGATCGGCATCGGCTTCGCGCTGCCGGAACGTGACGCGGCGTTCATCGTCGATCAACTGGTGCGCACCGGAAAGGTGCATATCGGCTGGGCGGGGATGCAGGTGCAGCGGGTGGACAATGCGCTGGCGCAGGGCCTCGGCCTGGCCGCGGCCGAGGGCAACGTGATCGCGTCCGTCGCGCCCGGCGGCCCGGCGGCGCAGGCGGGCCTCGTCGCGGGCGATGTGCTGCTGCGCGTCGATGGCCAGACCCCGACGAGCGGGCGCGGCGTGCTGCGCCTGGTCGCCGAGGCGCCGGTGGGACGCATGTTGCCGATCGAGCTGCTGCATGACGGCGCGCCGCGCCAACTGGCGGTGACGGTGGTGGAGGATCCGGAGCGCACCACGCTCGCCACCACGGTGGCCGAACTGCCCTCCGATCTGCGCACGCCGCTGGCCACGCCGTCCGATCCGGGCATGCGGGTGATCGAGCGGCGGCTGGCGCACGCGGCGCCGGCGCTGCTGGTGATCGCGGTCGATCCGCATGGCGCCGCTGCCGATGCCGGCATCGTGCGCGATGACATGATTTTGCGCGTCCGCCAGCAGGCGGTGGCGACGCCGGCGGCGCTGCGCGCGGCATTGCAGACGGTGGCGAAGGAAGGCGCCGATCGCGTGGCGCTGCTGGTGGAGGGCAAGGACGGCGCGCGCTGGGTGGCGCTGCGGCTGGCGGCGGACAAGTGACGCGCGCGGCGGCGGTGGCTCGGCCCGC
>JAJZVE010000471.1 GCA_021845835.1 Pseudomonadota bacterium
AACCACCCTCGACCTTGCCGAGGAAGACCTTGACCGGCTGATCGCGGTCAACCTCAAAGGGGCGATCTATTGCAGCCAGGCCGTCGCGCCCGGCATGAAAGAACGGCGCTACGGCAAGATCGTCAACATGTCCTCCCTGGCGGGTCTGGGGACGGCGGTGGTCGGGAGCACGCCGTATGCGATAACCAAATCGGCGGTGATCACATTGACCAAGCGCCTGGCCTTCGAACTCGGGCCGGACGGCATCAACGTCAATGCCATCGCGCCCGGTTTCATCCGCACGGAGATGCTGCAGCTTGACGAGATCGGCGGGGACCGCGCGCGTGTCGAGGCGTTGAGCGCGAAGGCGATGCTTAATCGCATCGGGACGGCGCGCGACGTTGCCAACGTGGCGCTTTTCCTTGCCAGCGATGAATCGAGTTTCATGACCGCACAGGTCCTGACGGTCGACGGCGGCCGCATGGACTTTCTCAGCCGCTCGGATTGACGCCGCAGCGGCGCGACCCCGCAGGCCGCGCCGGGCCCGCCGGCGGTCTGTGGGCGAATATCGCCGGGCGAGGGCGGTTCTCATCCCTCACGCAGGACCGGCGCAGCAGGGCGCCGTCCGGCCTTCAGCCGATCGTACGTTCGACCGCCCGGAAATCTTTGCGCGGCCCGGAAAGATGGTTGTTGCACGTCGTCCGTTCCCAGCAGGTGATGGCGGCGTTATCGGCATGGCAGCATGGCCGCTACGGATCGGCCGCCAGGGACAAACGAGGGACAAGCCCGTGGACTTTGCGCTGCCCGAAGAATTGACCATGATCAAGAACAGCGTGCGGGCATTCACCGAACGCGAGCTGTTCCCATTGGAACGGGAATTCTGTTTGCAGCGCGGGCTGCCGCTGGAAAAGCGGCTCGAACTCGAGCGCAAGGGGCGCGCGCTCGGGTTCTGGGCGCTGGACGTTCCGACCGAGTATGGCGGTGCCGGACTTGGCCAGATCGCCATGTGCGTCATTCACGAAGAGCTGTATCGAAGCCCATTGATGTTCGAATTCGGCGGCTACGTCGAACCGGCGCTGTATCTCTGCAATGAGAAGCAGAAGGAAAGATATTTCTATCCGATCATCCGCGGCGAAAAGAAATCGTGCTATGCGTTCACCGAGCCCGGCGCCGGGAGCGACCTTGCGCGAGTGCAGACGCGCGCGGTGAAAAAGGGCGATCGTTGGGTCCTGAACGGAAGCAAGACGTTCATCTCCCACGTCGAC
The DNA here is from genome assembly GCA_021845835.1 of Pseudomonadota bacterium. The sequence goes on from JAJZVE010000471.1 coordinate 1,245, forward strand.
CGTGCCGACTTCATCATGGTTTTCGCATCGACCCAGCCCGGCGCCGGCGCAAAGGGGATCACCTGCTTTCTGGTGGACAAGGACTCGCCCGGGTTGCACATCTCGAACCCGATCCCGACGATGGGCGACGACTGGGATCCTTATACCCTGAGCTTCGATGACTGCGAGGTTCCGGAAGAAAACGTCCTCGGGGAGGTCAACAAAGGCTTCGTCGTCGCCGATGAGCAGCTTACCCACGGGCGCCTGAAGATCGCCGCATTCAACGTCGGAATCGGCAATCGCTGTCTGGAGATGGCGGTCAGCTACGCCAAGGAACGGGTGACGTTCGGGCAGCCGATCGGAAGCCGGCAGGGCATCCAGTGGATGCTGGCGGACTCCGAGGTCGAGCTGATGGCGGCGCGGCTGCTCACCCACCAGGCGGCCTGGATTGCCGATGCGCGCCAGCCGATCCGCAACGAGGCGTTCGTGGCGAAGCTCTACGCCACGGAAATGGCCCAGCGGGTGAGCGACCGGGCGCTGCAGGTGTTCGGCGGCATGGGCTACACGCGCGAGTTGGCGATCCAGAGCTTCTATCGGCAGGTGCGCGTATGGCGGATCGGTCACGGGACGTCGGAGATCCACCGCTGGATGATCGCACGCAACATGCTGAAGAACTGATGGGCGGGCGCGGCACGGACATCGTCGGCAACCGCACGCTCCGCGACCTGCTGGAGGAGCGGGTCGCGCTTTACGGGGGCAGCGAGTTCCTGATCTTCGAGGACCGGGAAGGTCAGGTAGAGCGCTTCACGTATGCCGAATTCGATGCGCGGGTCAATCAGGTTGCGAACGGCCTGCTTGCGCAAGGGATAGTGCAGGACGAGAAGGTCGTCGTTCACCTGCCCAACAGCCCCGCCTTCCTGATTACGTGGTTCGCGCTCGCCAAGATCGGTGCCGTCATGGTACCGACGAACACGGCGAACTCGGCGACGGAAATGGAGTACGTGCTGGCACTGTCCGACGCCACGACGGTGGTGACCGAGCCTGCGTTCCTGGGCATGTTCCGGGCCGCCCTGCGTGCCTGTCCCAATGTCCGCAGGATGTTCCTGTGCCGGACCGACGAAGCCGCGCCGGATGCCCGTCTCTGGGACGATCTCTGGCGCGGGCAGCCGGGCACGCTGGCGCCGATCGAGGTGGACAACGAGGCGACGGTCCTGATCGTGTTCACGTCGGGGACGACGACGCAGCCGAAAGGCGTGATGCTCACCCATGCCAACTGCCTCTGGTCGGGCGAGCGCGTGTGCAAGCACACGCGCCTGAGTCCGGGGGAGCGGAGCCTCACGGCGCTGCCGTGCTTCCATGTGAACGCCCAGTCCATCTCGGTGCTCTCGACGCTGACCGCCGGCGGCACCCTCGTCCTGCTCGAAATCTACAGCGCTACCCGCTTCTGGGAGCAGGTGCGCCGGCACCGCGCGAACCTGACCAGTCTTGTTCCGGCCCTGATGCGCACCATCTTCGCGCAGCCGCCGCAACCCGAGGATCGCCAGCACGCGCTGCGCACCGTGTTCTACGCGATCAACTGCACGGACAGGGAGAAGGTCGAATTCGAGGAGCGCTTCGGCGTCCGCTTCATGAACGGCTATGGCCTTACCGAGGCCATGACGATCGTGACGCTGGCGCCGATCGACGGCAATCGGAGATGGCCGTCGATCGGATTGCCGGCGATGGATCGCCGCATCCGGATCGTGAACGAGCGGTACGAGGACGTTGCCGTCGGGGAAACCGGGGAGCTGATCGTCGAGGGCGTGCCTGGCCGCACCATCATGAAGGGCTATTACAAGGATCCCGAGGCGACCGCCGCAACGGTGAAGAACGGGTGGATGCACACCGGCGACAACGCATGGCGGGACGAGGCAGGCTATTTCTATTTCTTCGATCGCAAGAAGGACATCATCAAGCGGGGCGGCGAGAACATCTCCGCGAGCGAGGTCGAGAAGACGCTGATGGAGCATCCGGCGGTGCTGGAATGCGCCGTCATCGGCGTGCCCGATCCGGTCAAGGACGAGGCGGTGAAGGCGTTCGTGGTGACGCGACCAGGCCAAACGCTCAGCATCGGGCAGATCGTCGCGTATTGTGCCGAACGGCTGGCGCGATTCAAGGTGCCGCAGTTCGTCGAGCTGCGCGAGGCGTTGCCGAAGACGTCGATTGGGAAGATCGAAAAGAAGGCGTTGCAACGTGAGGAGCGGGAGCGTCGCGGGGACACCTCTCGCACCTCCTCATGAGGGACGGCTGTCAGGCCTGCGCGGCCGGGAGATGACAATGCTGCCGAACAAGGATGAGATCGCACGCCGGCCCGAGCAGGTCAGTGTGATCGGGGAAATCACGGCGCTCATGTTCCAGCGCTACGCCATTGCGGTGGGCGATCTGAACCCGATCTATTTCGACGACGCGGCGGCGCGCGCTGCCGGGTATCCGGGGATCGTGGCACCGCCCAACTATCTGACGTCCGTGCTCGGCTGGCAGGCCGGGCCGGCGGAGGCGGCGCTGCTCGCCGACGGCACGGAACCGGGGATCATGACGCCCGAGATTCGCGGTCTGCGGCTGATGGGCGGCGGACACGACCTGACGTTCGGCCGCCCGGTGCGGCCGGGCGATGTTGTCACCGCGCGTCGGCGCCTGGTCGATCTGTACGAGCGGGAGGCCAAATTCGGCGTCCTGATCTTCGCGATTTCCGATATCGTCTATACCGACCAGCGCGGCGAGCATCTGGTCTCGTGTCGCGAAACCATCATCGCCGCCCGTTCGTCGAAATAACACGAGGATCGCCGCCGTGCGCGAACTGTGCTTCGAGGATGTTGCCGTGGGTGACGCATTGCCGGCGCTGGTGAAGATCCCGTCGACCGTGCAGCTGTTCCGGTACAGTGCGGTGACGTGGAACGCGCACCGTATCCACTATGAGAAGGAGTACGCGGCTGCCGAAGGGCATCCGGATGTGCTCGTTCAGGCGCATCTGCACGGGGCGTTCCTGCTGCAGATGATTACCGACTGGATGGGACCGCGTGGCCGTCTGGTCAGCTTCGGCTGGAGCAACCGCGGCCGCGCGGTGCCGGGCGATACGCTGACCTGCTCCGGCCGGGTCGTCGGCAAGCGCGTCGAGGCAGGCCGCCCGCTGCTCGACCTGGAGATCGTCGAGACCAACCAGCGCGGCGAGACCTGCGCTCCCGGCAAGGCGACGGTCGCGCTGCCGTCGCGGGGAGACGGGCGGTGAGGAACGCGCGGCTGCTCGATCTCTACCGGACCATGCAGACGATCCGCCGCTTCGAGGAGGTGGCGTGCCAACTGCTCGTCGAACGCAGGATACCGGCTTCCTTGCATGCGTCGATCGGCCAGGAAGCGGTGGCCGCCGGCATTTGCGCCGGGCTTGCGCGCAGCGATCTGATTGTCTCGAACCACCGCGGACAC
>JAJZVE010000472.1 GCA_021845835.1 Pseudomonadota bacterium
CGCCGGATCGCGCGCAGCGGGATCGCCGAGGCCGCCGCCGCCGGGAAGTTCCAGTACCAGCCGGTCGCCTTCCGGGATCACCTGGAATCCCTTGGCACGCAGCCGTACGCCGGATTTCAGCGCCACCACGCCGGGCGCGCCGTCACCGCCGCCCTCGCGGCCGTGCGGGGGCGTGGCGACGCGGTCGAACACGGCGTTGACCGCGAATTCCAGGTCGTGCTTGGCGGCAATCTCCATGATCTGGCCGAAGCCGCCGCGGGTGCGGCCGGCGCCGGCGGAATCGGGGCGCAGTTCCTTGCGCCAGAACACCACCGGCGCCGCGTTCTCCGTCGCCTCCACCGGCATAGTGCGCACGCCGGACGGAAACGCCGTGCCGTCCAGCCCGTCCAACGTCGGGCGGGCGCCGGTGCCGCCGGAGTTGAAGGTGATGATCTCGAAATCCGGCGGCACGCGGCGGTCGCCGCCGCCCTGGCCGGACACCGAGCCGCCGCCGCGCAACGGCGGATTCCACAGCGCGGACGAGCCTTCCGCGGCAACGCGGCCCGGCACCGCCTGATGCAGGCAACCCATCATCAGGTCGGGCAGCAACTGCCCGATCACGTGCCGCACCGACACCGGATAGGGCCGCGGCGCGTTGAGGATGCAGCCTTCGGGAATCGCGAAGCGGAAGCGGGACAGGCTGGCCCGGTTGTTCGGCACTTCCGGCGCCACCACCACCTTGATGCCGAAACTCGCATAGGCGCGGCAGTAGGCCGGCGGCACGTTGATGCCGCGCGACGACAGGCCCGAGGTGCCAGCGAAATCGACGCCGATGCCGTCCGCATCGACGGTCAGTGCCGCGCGCAGCGTCACCGGCTGCTCATAGCCGTCGGACTGCAACGCGGCACGCCAGGTGCCGCGCGGCAGTTTCGCGATCTCGGCGTCGGTCGCGCGCAAGGAACTGGCGAAGATAAAGTCGGCCAGCCCGCCCAGGCTGTCGAGCGCGAATTCGTCCATCATCTGCCCGAGCCGCCGCGCGCCATCCTCGTTGCAGGCGCACAGGGAATAGATGTCGCCTTCCAGCTCGATCGGCAGGCGCGATCCGGCGCGGATGAAATCGAAAAACGTCTCGTTCGGCCGGAAGCGGTCGAAGCACTTGACGATCGGGATATACAGACCTTCCTCGAACACGCTGCGGCCATCGGGACCGAAGCCGAGGCCGCCCACGTCGATGACATGCGCGGTGTTGGCGAACAGGCCGACGATGCGGCCGTTGTGGAACGCCGGCGTCACCACCGTCAGGTCATGCAGATGGCCGGTGCCGAGCCAGGGATCGTTGGTGATGTAGTGGTCGCCCGGCTGCATCGTTCCTGCCGGGAACTTCTGCAGAAAATGCCCCACGCTCTCCATCATGGAGTTGACATGGCCCGGCGTGCCGGTGACGGCCTGTGCCAGCATGCGGCCGTGGACGTCGAAGATGCCGGCCGACAGGTCGCCCGCTTCGCGCACCGTGGTCGAGAATGCGGTGCGGATCATGGTCTGCGCCTGCTCCTCGACCACCGCGACGAGCCGGTTCCACATCACCTGCCGATGGATTTCCGCCAGTGCCGACATCAGGATGCGTCCCGCAGCAGTTCGATATAGAAGTATGCCGTAACGCGCGCCGTCCAGGCCGGGCCGACCAGCGTGGAGGTTTCGTCCTCCGCGATGATGGCCGGGCCGCGCAAGGTCGCGCCGGGTTGCAGCGCGGTGCGTTCGAACACCGGCCAGTCCGCGGTCTCGCCGCTCGTCGTGTCGCGCACGCTCTGCACGCGCGCGGGAAAAGCGGGACGCGGGTCGGGCAGCGGCGGCGCGGGCGGGGTTGTGGCGACGACGGTGGCGACGCTGACCGCGTAGCTCAGCACCTCGACATCGGAACCGGGCACCGGGCGATTGTAGAAGCGCGTGTACTCCGTGTCGTAGGCGGCGCGCAGTTGCGGGATGTCCGCCGCGGTCAGCGGACGCGCCGGCAGCTTCACCGCGATCTCATGGCCCTGGCCGACATAGCGCATGTAGGCCAGCCGCGTCTGCCCGACCGGCGCGCCGAAACTGCCCTGCGCGACGACGTCTTCCGCCTCGCGCGCCATGTCCGCGAGCAGCGCGTTGACGGCGTCAACGTCGAACGTGGAGAAGCGCTGATACAGGCTGCGCACCACCTCGTAGCCGACCGGCGCGCGCAGGAAGCCGATGGCGCTGCCGACGCCGGCGCCGACCGGCACCAGCACGCGCGCAATGCCGACTTTCTCGGCCACGCGATACGCATGCACCGGCCCGCCGCCGCCGAACGCGATCAGCGTGCGGTCTTCATAATTCTTGCCGGACTCGATCGCATGCACGCGCGCCGCGTTCGCCATCGTCTCATCGACCATCTCGATCACGCCGAGCGCCGCCATCTCCGGCGCGAGGCCGAGGCGTTCGCCGACATCGGCGGCCAGCGCCGCGCGCGCGGCGCCGGCATCGAGCGTCAGCCTGCCGCCGGCGAAACGCTGCGGATCGTAGCGGCCGAGCAGCAGATTGGCGTCGGTCACGGCCGGATGCGCACCACCGCGCGCGTAGCAGGCCGGGCCGGGATCGGCGCCCGCGCTCTCCGGCCCGACGGCGATGCGGCCGAGCGCATCGACATGCGCGATGCTGCCGCCGCCGGCGCCGATCTCCACCATCTCGATCACGGGAATCCTGAGCGGCAGTCCGGAGCCTTTCTTGAACCGGCCGATCCGCGCCACCTCGAAGCTGCGCGAGGTCTGCGGACGGTAGTCGTCGATCAGGCACACTTTCGCCGTGGTGCCGCCCATGTCGAAGGACAGCACGCGCGCCAGTCCGCATTCGCGCGCCACATGCGCAGAAAAGATCGCGCCGCCCGCCGGCCCGCTTTCGACAAGCCGGATCGGAAACCGGCACGCCGTCCCGACGGTGGTGAGGCCGCCGCCCGACAGCATCAGGAACAGCGGCGCGGCGCAGTCCATGTCCTGCAACGCCTGCTGCAGCCGCGTCAGGTAGCGCGCCAGCAACGGCTGCACATAGGCGTTGGCGGCGGCGGTGGAGAACCGCTCCCATTCGCGCATTTCCGGCGACACGTCGGAAGCGAGCGTGACCGGCAGGTCAGGCAGCGCGCCCGCGATGATGTCGCGCGCACGGCGTTCGTGCGCCGGGTTGACGAAGCCGTGCAGGAAGCCGATGGCGACGCTTTCCACCTGCGCGCGCCGCAGCACGGGGATCAGCGTGCGCACGGCGTCCTCGTCCAGCGGCAGCAGCACGCGGCCCTCGTTGTCCAGTCGCTCCGGCACCGTCAGGCGCAGATGCCGCGGCACCAGCGGCTCCGGCAGGACGAGGTTGAGGTCGTACTGGTCGTAGCGACTCTCGTTGCGCAGCGCCAGCACGTCGCGAAAGCCCGCGGTCGTGACCAGCGCGGTGCGCGCGCCCTTGCGTTCGATGAGCGCGTTGGTCGCCAGCGTGGTGCCGTGGATGATGATGGCGATGTCGGCGGGGCGCAGCGCCGCGTCGCGCAGGATGGCGCGCAGGCCGTCGATCACGCCGCGTTCCGGCGCCTCGGGCGTGGTGAGCACTTTCGCGGTGATACGCCGTCCGTCGCGCTCCAGCGCGAGGTCGGTGAAGGTGCCGCCGATATCGACGGCCAGACGTGCGGAGGACATGGCGGCACGTTGCCCGCCCGGCGGGGGCCGTCAAGGGGGTGGAGTCAGCCGGGCGTGCGGAACCGGGGGGCGAGGACCTGGATCACGTCGCCCTCCATCAACTCGGCAAGCAGCACCGGGCACTCGGCGGGCAGCGGACCGGACGGGCCTTCCTCGAACTCCAGATCCCGCACAGTGATGAGTGCCTTGGCGTAGAGATCGGCAAGGTCAATGCGGTTCATCATGCTCGGTGCCCATTCGACTTGGGCGTCGCGAAGGAACACCCGCGCCTCGTGCAGCCACTTCCGCGCCGAAGGCGCTTGTGGCCAGGCGGCGGCGTTCAGCAGGTGCTCCAGCGCGCGCAGCAGCAGGCTGCGGACAGCGTTGATCTCGGCCCGCCCCACGCTTTCGATCTCCTCCGCGACGTTCTCCCAGTCCACATCGTTCGGCTGCTCGCCGCGCGCGATGCGGCGCAGCCGGTCCACCTGCTGCTCGGACCACAGCACGATGTCGGAGTCATAGAGGGTGCTCATATCCCGTTCCTCCGCCTCAGGGATCAGCATGCCGCTTCGCGTTACTCACCGCAACAGCCTGGAGGCAAGCGCGATCTTGCGACAGTGCTCTGGCGCACGCAAGGAGGCGCGGTTGCAGACAACGCTACCGGTAGTCGTTCGCTGCGATCCGGTCGGCTTCTGCGCGGTCCACCGAACCGATGGGCCTGATCCAGCTGCGATGGTCACGGCGTTCCCCGGCTGCTTGCAGAGTTGGTGCAGGTCCAGGCTCGGCAAATCCGCCGAAGTGACTCGCCCTCGCTCGCGTCGCAACGTTTGTGCAGCCCGGACCCCCGCCTCGGCATCGCCTGGCCTGAGCCATTTCCCGCAGCGCAGCGCCTGCCGCACCAGAACGGCGCTCCGCGCACCGATCTCGGCCTTTTCCATGGAGTCCTCCACAATGTTGTAACGACACACGCATTTTGGTGCATCGCGCATCAATTCAAGAAAAAATCACCAACAAAATTCAAATATAAT
>JAJZVE010000473.1 GCA_021845835.1 Pseudomonadota bacterium
CCCGAGGATTACCTCCACCGAGTCATCGAACGCATCGCCGACCATCCCGTGAACCGCGTCGCCGAACTCCTGCCCTGGAAACTGCCAGACATCCGCCCCAGGCTCGATCAGCGCCTCGCAGCTTGACCCGCCGCGTCAACCATCTCCACCGCGGCACTCACCGGACGCTTACGAATCACCTGCGCGCCGAGCTGGTGCTCGCCGCGCTGGAGATGGCGATCGGGCAGCGCCGTCCGGACAGCGTGATCCATCACAGCGACCAGAGCAGCCAAGGCGGATTCAAGCGGTCGTCGCAACACGACCGCGGCCGTCAGGGCAGCCAGCGCCAGCCGCGCGTCGATGGACCGACCGATGGCGTAGCCGACGACGCGACGCGACCAGGCGTCCAGGATCACCGCGACGTAAGCAAAACCGCCCGGGATCACGACGTAGGTCAGGTCAGCCACCCAGAGCTGGTCGCGGCCGTTCAGCGTGAGGTCTTTTGCGCGGTCAGGGAAGATCGGGCCGTCGTGATCGCTGTCCGTCGTGGCGACGAAGCGCCGCCGTCGCTGCGGTTGCAGTCCATGCTCGCGCATCAGTCGTCGGATACGCTTATGGTTCGCGATCACTCCCTGCTGGCGCAGGGCGGCGCGGACGCGACGCCAACCATAGGCTTCGAACTCGTCGCAGATGGCGGTGATCGCGGCGAGCAGCGCGATATCATCGAGCGTCGCTGTCGGCGCGGCGTAATAGATCGAGCGTGCGATTCCCATCAGCGTGCACCCCCGCGCGATGAAGATGCCGCAGGGCCGACGATCACGGACGTAGGCGCGCTTCTCGGCAACCGTCCGGAGCGTTGCGCCCCCTTTAGAAACTCGAGTTCCAGCGCCTGCTTGCCGACAAGCCGCTCCAGTGCGGCGATCCGTGCCTCGTAGCCGTCCACGAGGTCGGCCGTCACAGCATCCTCGTCGAATGCTCCGGCCTCATACCTCTCAACCCAGATCCGGATCAGGTTGCGTGACAGGTCGTGTCGCTTCGCCAGCCCGTGCAGGGTCTCGCCGCTCAGAAACTCCTGGGCGACCTGCCGCTTGAACGCGACGCTGTGGGATCGGTGCTTCGCCACGGCCTTCCATCCTTCCGAAAGCCCGGCACCCCGGTCAATCCAGATCCGCCATCCTGTCCGGCCCCAGGGGCCCACTCCATGGCTGGGGCAAGATCGATCTGCTTGAGGTTCGTGTCGTCGGCCCCCTCGACGCCTGACCCCATGAAAAGTGCGTCCGAGCCCTTTTTGGATGCCGATTGACAGCCAGTCGATGCACCTCACCCGAGCGGTAGTGGCGAGACCCCGATTACCAGCGGGTGTATTGCCACCAGCAGCAGCCAAAGCCCGACCCCGAGCGCCAACCGTATGCCATCGCGCGGCCCGGGACGTGGCCGCCAGCGCCCGGCAATCAGCGCCGCGAGCGGCACATTGGAGGTGTGGGCCGCCATCCGCCGCCACGCCGCCTCCCCCATCGTCCGCCGCCGCCGCCGGTCCACGATCCGCATCCCCAGGACGGCGAACAGCAGGAACCCACCGAACAGCAGCAGATGCGCGAGATCTCCGTTGGCCAGCGCGTGTACGAACGCCCAGATCGCCAGGGCCGCCAGCAGCGGATGCCGCACCGCGCCCGCTACCCCTGGCCGCATCGGGTCGAACCTCCCGGCACGTCCGCCGACTGACAGCGGGTTCGACGCCCCGATCGCGAATGCCGCCAGCACGCACGCGGCCAGCATTGCCACGTCGGCGAGCCACACATGCCACGCGGCATAGGGCCACAGGGCAACATATGGCGCCTGTCCCGCGGCCACGATGAGCCAGGCGAGAATCAAGACCGCGACGATGCCATAACCGGCGAGATAGCCCCTCTCGCCCAGCGTCGCGACCAGGCGCGCGCGCACCGCGGGGCGCGCCGGCACCATATGTGAGATCAGGAAAGCGGCATAGGCCACGACGAACGTGCCCCAGCCGCCCGTCGCCAAGCTGGTCAAGTCATCCCGCCCGGCAGGAAGCAGTGCACATCGAGCAGATCTCCCTCCCGCAACTCGCCAAGCGATGCCGTGAGCATCGCGAGCCCGTGGGCGTGCAGCATGGGTGCGAGCCTCCCCGAGCCCTCAGGTCCCGCGCGCGAAGCCCATAGCACTCCGGCACGCTCGGTGAGGCGAACCGGAATGAACTCGGTCCGCCCCGGCTTGCGCGACAAGCGGAAATCCGCCCGCGCCCGTAACGGTGCCGGCGGTGCCGTGTCGCAAAGCCGTGCCAGCAACGGACGGAGGAAGCCCACGGCGCCCGCCAGTGCCGCCTGCGGATTGCCCGGCAGGCCAAGGAAGACCGCGCGCCCCAGTCGCCCGGCTGCCAGCGGCTTGCCCGGCTTCACCGCTAGCCGCAGCACCGCGAGCGTGCCGCCAAGCGCGTGCACCGCATCGCGCACATGGTCCTCGTCGCCCACGGAAATCCCCGCCGTCGTCACCACGGCATCGGAGTCCGCCGCGCCACCCAGCGCCGCCTGCATCGCCTGCGTACTGTCCGCCGCCACTGGCAACGCACGTACATCCGCGCCCCAGGCGGCGAGCAGCGCGGCCAACATCGGCAGGTTGGAATCGTGGATCTGACCCTCCGCGAGCTCCTCACCGGCCCCTCGCAGCTCACGCCCGCTGGAGAGCAACGCCACACGTGGCCGTCCCCGAACCCGGACCGCGTCGATCCCTTGCGCGGCGAGCACCGCGACATGTCGCCAGTCCAGCACGGTACCCTCGGCGACCAGCGCCTGGCCGGCGCGCATGTCCTCGCCGCGTCGGCGCAGATTCGTCCCCGGCGGCGGCGCCACGGCGAACATCACGGCCTCGCCCTCAAGATGCGCCCGCTCCTGCGTGATCACCGCATCGGCCCCGAGGGGCAACGGCGCGCCGGTGAGGATGCGATGCGCCCCGCCCGTCGCCAGGATCCCTGGCTTCTCGCCCGCCGCGGTGCGGCCCGTGACCGGCAGCCGCGCCCCGGGCACCACCTCCGCCGCGCGCACCGCATACCCATCCATCGCTGATTGATCGAAGCGAGGCAGATCGAGCATCCCAAGCACGGGTTCTGCCAGCACACGCCCTGCACACACACCGACGGCCACGCTCTCCGCCGGCATTGGCGCAGCGACCAGCGCCAGCACCCGCCTCCGCGCCTCCTCGAAGGAAAGGCCCGCCGAACGACAGCCGGGTTCCAGCGCGATCGCATTCACGGCATGGCCCTCGTTCCCGTCATCCCTCGCCGCGCCGCCGGGGCGCGGCAAGCAGTCGTGCGACAAGCACCACGAACAGCAGGAACGCACCGGACCAGGCCGTGCCCGAGAGGTCCAGCATGAGCGCATAATCCCCTGGCACGATCGGCGCCAAAACCCGCAGCACCGCGGCGATGCTCACGAGCACGAACACCGTCGTGCAGCCGGCACCGGCAGTGAGTGCCTGGCCCGTGTGCCCGAGCGAGGCGCGCGCCATCACCGCCAGTGTCATCGTGCCGATCGCCCCCACCGTCACCGCATGCAGCGCGGCACTTGGCGGCAGCACTCCCCACCCGCTGGCGCCGAGCAGAACCATCCCTACGGCCACCCAGGCATAGCCCAGGTGCAGCACCGCGAGCAGCGGCTCCGGCAGTGTCGCGAGGCCACGCCACCGCGCGAGACGGAGCAGATGCCCCACCCCCGCCGCCACCAGCAACGCCGAGGCCGCGTCGCTGGCCGGCGCCACGACCCAGAGCATCAGCGCCGCGAAGCTCGTTGTGAGAACAACACGATCTACCCGGCCGAACGGCGCCGGCAGGGCGTTGTGGTCGCGCCGCAGCAGCCAGTTCCTCGAAAAGCTCGGGATGATACGCCCACCTACCAGCGTGATGAGGCCGACCAGCGTCGCGACGCCGAGCCGCAGTCCCGCCATCGCGAGTGCCAGATCCCTTGCCGCCCCGATCTGGGTCAGCGCGTCCGCGAGCAGCAGCAGGCCCAACGCGTCCAGCACAGGCAGGTTGCGCCAGTTCCGTCCAGCGAGGATCTCCCGCCCGATCGCCGCTGTCAGCACCGCGGGAAAGGCAAGCACCGGCACCGCCCTGGCATAGAGCAGCAGCCCGCCGGCGAGCAGCATCGCCGCCCGCCCCACCAACCACAGCAGCACCAACACCGCGAGCGGCGCGCCTTGCAGCGGCATCCGTCCGGTCCAGTTTGGCACCGCGGTGAACAGAAACCCGGCCACGGTCGCCAGCCCGAAGCCGAAGATCATTTCGTGACCGTGCCAGAGCACCGGCGGCATCGCGATCGGCAGCACCGCCTCGCCACGCAGAAGCAGCAGCCAGAACGGCACCGCGACGGCCGCCCACAGTGCCGATAGCAGAAAGAACGGCCGGAACCCGGCGGACAGGATCGCCGGCGCGCGGGTCGCGCGGTAGCGGGGAATCGCCGTCATCGAACCCTGCCCTCGCCTGCGCGAGTGACGCCCACGCGCGCCGTGTCCGGAAAGCTCCATGCCAGAATGCGATCGAGCGCCGCCGCGGCCGGTCGCGCCGTGTTGGCCATGGCCCCAACGAGGTCGAGCCAGAACTCTTCGCCGCCACGGTCGAGGAGATGCCGCGCGCGCGCCGCAACCAGCGCTACCGGTTCCACCCCCTCCGCGGCGATCGG
>JAJZVE010000474.1 GCA_021845835.1 Pseudomonadota bacterium
GGTTGGCCGCGCCGACCCGGACGGCAATCTCCCCGAAAAGGGGACAAATCCACCAAGGAGGAAGGCGATGATCTGGAGCTGTTTCGGGTCGACAAAACCGGCCCGCGGGATGGGCGGGAAGTTGCTGACCACGCTGACCGTGGCGGCGCTGTTGGCCCTCGCGTCGTGGAACACGGGACATGCGGCGGAGGCGAAATACACCTTGCGCGTCGCCTCCTGGGGCTCGCCAACGGCGCCGCAGGTTTCGGTGTTCGTCCCGGCCTTCATTCGGCAGGTGGAGGCCGGCAGCAAGAGGCAGATCGCGGTGCAGTCCTTCCCCGCCGGCGCCCTGGTGAAGGAACAGGACGTGCCCTCTGCCATCGAGTCGCACGTGGTTGACATCTCGCTGTCGGAGATTGGCGGCTGGTCCTCGATCTCGCCGGCCGCGGCGCTGATGAATTCGGTGCTGTTCCGGCCGACGGACGCGAATTTCCAGGCCTTCGCCGGCGCCGGCACGCCGGTGTTCGCGGCGCTTGCGAAATCGCTTCGCAAGCATGGGGTGGTCCTGCTGGCGGTGCTCGACAATGGTCCGCCGATGGTGGTCTCGCGGAGCCAGATGACCACGCCGGCGGATTTCAAGGGCAAGGTGATTCGCACCTACGACAAAGCGACGTCGGAGCTCATCCACACGCTGGGCGGGGCTCCGTCCACCATGCCGGTCAGCGAGGTCTATCCGGCGCTGCAACGTGGAACCGTGCAGGCGGCGATCGGCGGGATCCAGGGCATCAGTGGCCTGAAGGAATACGAAGTCACGAAATATCTGCTGAATGGCAACGGAGCGTTCGGCGTCGGCGTCACGCTCTATGTCATGAACGAAGCCGCGCTGCAGGCGCTGCCGCCCGCTCTGCAGAAGGTCGTGATAGAAGCGGGCCAGAGTGCCGAGCGTGTGGCCAACACGGCCATTATCGCCTCCTTCGCCCAGGACCTTCAGCAGATGCGCAAGCACGGCATGCAGGTGACGGAGCTGCAACCGGGCACGCCCGGGTACAAAGCCTTCATCGCGGCCCTTGCCCCGCTCGCCAAGGCCCAGGAAGGCCACTATCCGGCGGCCCTGATCAAGACGATGCTCGATGTTCGGCATTGACCCGCCGTGCCCCAGCCACCGGTGGCCCGGGTCGTGAAGACACGCTCACCCGTAGTGGTCTTCGCGGCTGGGCTGACCCGGCTCACCTTGTGGATGTGCATCGCATCCGCGGTGCTTGCCGTGCTGCTGCCGCTGCCGGTCGCCTACGAGGTGGTGATGGATCAGCTGCAAATGCCCCCCACCTGGGTGTTCGAGACCTCCGGCTACGCGATCATCATGATCGCGTTCTCGGCGAGCGGCTACGGGCTGAGCTCCGGCCACCATTTCCGTGTCTCCCTCCTGCCGGACAGGTTCCCCGGCCTCGCGCGGCCGTTGGCACGCTTCTCCGGGGTCCTGGAAACGATCTTCGGCCTGGTCCTGCTGGGGGCCGGATCGCATCAGATCTATATCGATTACGTGCAGGGGCTGCGGTCCGACACGCTGCTGGCGGTACCGCAGTACCTGCCCCAGCTCGCCTTCCCGATCGGCGGTCTGGTCATCGTGTTGCAGGGCCTGGCTCAGATCCTTGTCCCTTCCGTCCCGCGGAGGCTTGATGCCGTTCGGGGGTGACACGAGCTTCATCCTGATCGTCCTCGTGATGTTCGGGTTGATGGCGGCAAGCGTGCCGATCTTCGTCGCCATCGGCATCGCGGCGATGGCGGGACTCTACATGGTGTTCGGCCTGCAGCAGGCGACGGTGGATTTCACCTCGTTCCTCTGGCAGAGCCTGAGCAGCTTCGAGCTGGTGACCATTCCGCTGTTCGTGCTCGCGGCCATGCTGGTCCAGGAATCGGATGCCGGCACCGAGCTGTTCGACTTCGCCAAGGTCTGGGTCGGCTCGATCCCGAACGGCCTGGGTGCTGCCGTCATCGTCACCTGCGCGATCTTCGCCGGCATCTGCGGATCGAGCCCGGTGACCGCCGTCACCATCGGGCTGATCGCGCTGCCGGCGCTGGCACGCGAGGGCTATTCGGACCGCAGTCGCGGCGCCATGGTGGCGGCCGGGGGAACGCTGGGGATATTGTTTCCGCCGAGCCTGCCCCTGATCATCTATGGTGTGCTGACGGAGACCTCGATCGGCAGTCTGTTCGTGGCGACCGTCATCCCGGGTTTACTGCTGGCGACCGCCTTCGCGGTCTATGTGACGTTCGCCGCGGGCCACCGGGTGCGGGCGCAGTCGTACACTTGGCGTGAACGAATGACGGCGCTGCGGCGGGCGCTTCCGGTGGTCGTGCTGCCGGTCTTCATCATCGTATCGATCTATTTCGGCCTCGTGACGCCGGCCGAGACCGGGGCGGTGGCCGCGGTCTATCTGCTGGTGCTCGGTCTGCTGCGCCGGCAGTTGAACCTGCGCAAGATCGCCCACGCGGCGCTGCTGGCGGCGCTCACGTCCTCGATGCTGCTGATGATTTTCGGCACCGGCTCGGTGTTCGCGCGCTACAGCGCCATCCTGCAACTGCCCCAGCGCCTGGCGGACGCCGTCGGTCATATCCAGGGTGGACCGCTGCTGGTCTTTACCGGGATCATCGTGACTGACCTGATCCTGGGGACCTTCCTCGAGTCGGGCGCGCTGACAATTCTGACCATCCCGATCTTCTTCCCGATCGCCATGGCGATCGGCCTGAGCCCCGTGCAGTTCGGAGTGATGATCGCGGTGAACCAGGAGATCGCGCAGATCCATCCGCCGGCAGGGCTGAACCTGGTCACCGTGTCATCGATCTCCGGGATCCCGCTCACCCGTATGATGCTCAGCATCCTGCCCTATATCCTGATCGAGATCACGATGGTGTATCTGCTCTATTTCCTGCCGCAACTGACGCTCTACCTGCCGTCCCACATGAGCATCCGATGATGCAGGATGTGACCCGACGGGTGGACATGGAGGGGACCTAGCCGGATGCCGTATGCGCGCTACCTGCCCGAACGCATGGGTTCGGCCACGATCACCCCGGAGGGTCCGTTCGAGGCCGGAATCTACGCCGCGCTCACACTGACCTACGTCGCGGGGAAGTTCGGGATCGACGACAGCGGGCACCTGAAGATCGCCTGGCGCGGCACCTCCGACATGGCCAAGCCGCAGTTCCGCGATCCGGCGGCGCCGAACTATACCACCGTCGAGGCGAGCAACGGCGCCGTGCTGGAGGTGCGGGTGGACCGGGTCAACATCCGACCCTGGGTGAACACCCTGTTCATCCGGGTCAACCGCGGATTCCTGCGCCAGGGGGATACAATCACGGTCCGCTTCGGCGACCGGAGGCAGGGGTCGCCCGGGCTGCGCCTGCAGACCAACTGCGAGCCGACATTCGAGTTCAAGGTCCTGGTCGATGCCTTCGCGACCTATGAGTTCACCGAGCTGGCGCGGTCTCCGGAGATTGCCCTGGTTGCCGGTGCCCCGGCGCGGTGGAAGGCGATCTGGCCGACGCTCGCCGTGGTAGGCGTGCCGTTCCGCCTGGCCGTGCTGGCCGAGGATGCCTGGGGCAACCCGACCGAACGTGCCGACGCGACGCTGCACCTGCTGCCATCGCAGCCGGTCACCGGGTTGCCCGAACAGGTGGCCGTGCGGCCGGGGGAGGGCGCGATCGTGCTCGACGATCTTCGCGCGGAGCAGCCTGGGGACCTGACGCTGCGCGTGCTCGACCAGGCCGGCCGCCTGCTTTGCACCGCCAACCCGCTGCGTGTCGCCACCGCGGCGCCGCTGCGGCATTTCTGGGGAGACTTGCATGGGCAGAGCGAGGAGACGATCGGCACCAACTCCGTCGAAGACTATTTCCTTTACGCCCGCGACAAGGCGTTCCTGGATATCGTCGGGCATCAGGGAAACGATTTCCAGATCACCGATGCGTTCTGGGAGCGGCTGAACGGGCTCACCCGCGCCTTCGACGTGCCCGGCCGCTTCGTCGCGGTGCCGGGCTACGAGTGGTCCGGTAACACCGGTATGGGCGGCGATCGCAACATCTTCTTCCGCCGGGAGGGCCGGCCGATCCGGCGCTCGTCCAGCATCTTGGTCGAGCCGGGCACGCCGCGCGACAGCGATTGCCACACCGCCGCCAAGCTGTTCGCCGCACTGGAGGGCGAGGATGCCGTGGTGATCGCGCATGTCGGCGGCCGCTACGCCGATATCCGCATGGCGCACGACGGCCGGCTGGAGCGGGCGGTGGAAGTGCACTCCACCTGGGGCACGTTCGAGTGGTTGCTGCACGATGCCTTCGATCTCGGCTACCGGCCCGGCGTGGTCTGTCACAGCGACGACCACAAGGGCCGGCCGGGCGCGACCCGGCCGGGGGCCTCCCATTTCGGTGCGATCGGCGGGCTTACCTGCTATCTGATGCCCGACCTCTCGCGAGCGTCGCTGTTCGAGGCGCTGCGGCGGCGGCACCACTACGGCACCACGGGAACGCGGATGTTCCTGTCGGTGAACGGAACCTTCGAGGCGCCGGCGGTGGTGTTCGACGACGATCCGGCATTCACGGCGACCACTGCGAGGCGCGCGACCGGGGTGCTGATGGGCGACATCGTGCAGCCCGGCGCGGCGCCGATGCGGCTGCAGGTGGAAGCCATCGGGTCGGC
>JAJZVE010000475.1 GCA_021845835.1 Pseudomonadota bacterium
AGCACCCGGCTTCGCCGGCCGGAGGTGCGCCATGAGCGGCATCGAGCACGACGACGGCATCCATGCCGCCCACGGACAGCAACTCGATCTTTTTAAGCCGGCCGATCCGAAAAAAGCCGGCCTGGTCGATCTGCTGCTCGTACTGGAAAGCACCCGCGCGGCGCGGCCGGCGTGTGGCTGTACGTGCGGCTACGTGCAGCGATCGGGGCCGCATACCGGCCTGTACTGCGCCGCGCACGGCTACTGGATCACTTGGCTCGATCGGGCTGGGCGAGAACGCGCAAGGCGCGCTGGCGCGCCGGACGTCTAGACGTCCGAAAAGAAAACGCCCCGGCGGTGAACCGGGGCGAGTGAGGAACGAACAGCGCTGAGCAGGCGCGCACTACAGACCTACAGATCAGAGGTGGCGATCCATGTGCAAGACGACACCGGAGGTGATCTATGTGCAAGACAGATAATATCAGCGTAGCTGATGGAGTGCAACAGTCATCGATAAGCAGCGCTTATGATGTCAACACCACCCTAGCGGTAGTGCTGGAGCGGGCGGTCAGCGCGGCGCGCAAGCGACTGGCGTGCGAGCTTGATGACTACCTGCATGCGCATCTTGCGGGCCTCACCAACAAGGTTTCGCTGCGCCCGCTGGGCGTGCAGGCCACGGTCGGCATGGGCAAAACATGGGCAGCGGCGGTCATGGCCGCGGCGGCGTACCGCCTTGGCATCCCGGTGGCAATTCTCGTACCGACACACAATCTCGTCAGCGAATACGTCGCCGCGATCAGCAAGGAGGGCGGCGCTGCAACGGCGTACCACGGGCGCGCTGCGCCGGATGCCGGCATGCCGGATCACACTTGCTGGCGCATGGGCGACATCGAAGCCGCCGGCCAACGCAACCACATGCCGGCTTCGAGCATCTGTCGCACTTGCCAGCATGGCGTGGTCGCGATGCTGCTGCACAAGTCGCAAGAGGTTCGCGACCATGCGCGGACGGAAGTCGTCAAGCGCGGGATCGATACGGCCAAGGTCGCGGCGTGCCGCTTCCTGTCGGCCGGCCTGCCGGCGCAACTCGCGGCGCAGGTGATCGTCGCGCCGATCGCCGCATTCAGTGAGGCCATGACAATGTGGCGCGATCCGACGAATCCGCAGGCGCCGGCGATTCGAAGACTCGTGATCATCGACGAGCTTGCTTCGCTCGGCAAGATCGTGCCGGTATCCATCAAGGACTGCGGCGTGTGGCTGGACAAGATCGCGGCGGTACGGTCGAGGCTGCATTCGAGCGACCAGGTGACGCGCGACGCTTTGGATGCGGCGGAGGCCGCCATCCGCATGCTGGTCAGCACGATCAACGATCAGCGGCCGCTGGATGAAACGCTGCGCGTGGCCTGGGCCGATGCGTGGACTGCGGCAAACAAGGCGCAGGCAGCCATCGGCGGCACCGCGCGCTGGGAACGGCCGGTGCTGGACGACGATGCAGATACGTTCTTCATCCCGCTGCGCGCCATGCGCGCGATTTCACACAGCCTCAAGGCCGGCGTGGCGGTGCTGAGCAAGCGGTCGCTGCGCGTGTTCGAAGCGGCGCCAGCGATGGCGTGGGCGCTTGATCGCGGCTTCGCCATCATCATGGATGCGACCATGCCCGCGCACGTGCGCAAGCTGATCGAGCTTGCCGGCGGACATGTGCATGATGCGGTCGTGGATCAGCCGCTGCGCGTGCGCCGAGTCATCGGCTGCAAGTACACCCGCGGCAATGTCGGCGAGGGCTTCGAGCGGCAGATGACGGCGTGCTTGAACGACTACCGCGCGTTCTCCGCCGAAGTCGGCGAACGGGGTGAAGAGTGGGCGTTGATGGTCCACAAGGCGCACCTGATTTACCCGGTCGTCGCGCGTCCTGCCGCCGCCGAGAAGACCGCAATCGCCGAAGCCACGGCACAGGCGATCGAGGACGAGAACGGAGCGCGGGTCGGTTGGTGGGGCCGCGACGAGATGGGGCACAACCGGTGGTCTGGCTGCCACATCGCACTGTTCGGCCTGCCGCTGCTGGTGCCGGGCGACGAGGGCGAGGGCGCGCTGGCGGATCAGTGGGAAGTCGTGCGGGCGGCCATGCTGATCGGCGGTGACGCCGCCGAAGCGTGGCCGGTGCTGGACGGGTCGGTGATGCGTCCGCACCCGCAAAGCGTACCGGTGCCCGGCCAGGCGCCCGTCCGGGCGTGGCTGCTCGACCACTACGCCGCCAAGATCGCTCAGGCAGCCGGACGAGCGCGGGCGCTGAACCAGG
The DNA here is from genome assembly GCA_021845835.1 of Pseudomonadota bacterium. The sequence goes on from JAJZVE010000475.1 coordinate 2,273, forward strand.
GCGGCCGCACCATCGAGATCCTGATTTTCGGAGGCGTGGTCGGCGAGGGGATGGACCAGGCCTTGACGCGCCACGGCGTGCGCGTAGACGAGACGATCAGCAACAGGTGGCACAGGGATGCGGTCGGGCGGCCGCGGGGCGCTGGAAGCGGCCCAGAGGCCGTGCAGGCGGCCATCCAGGCGGTACGGGCATTGAGGGGCGTGGTGTCGGTCAGGACGGTCGCCAAAGCGCTGCGGGCGGCTGGCGGGACCGCACGCAACGGCGAGATCCGGGATGCAGTGCGTGCGGCCCGGGAAGCTCAAGAGAGGTGTGCCCAAATGACTATAGATATATCTGATAGTCATTTGGGCACACCGGAGCCAAGAGCCGAGGCTACTCCGCGCGCCCAGGTCAGGGAGGATCAGATCCCACACAGTGAAACCGCGAAAGAGATCCCACAGGCTCCAACCATGACCGAGGCCGAGGCGGAGCAAGCGGAGCTTGAGGAGCTTTGGCAGCGATTCGTCATTGCCCCGACCAAGGCGGCCGTTGCGGCGTATGCGGCGGGGGACGTGCCATGACCCGCGCACGCACCCAGTCCCTCGACATGATCGCCGCGCTGAGGCTTCACCTCGGCGATGTACCGCTCGAAATCGGCGCACTCCGGCGCGCCTACCAGCCCGACGCCACGCCCACGCTGCTGCTGCGCAGGCTGGCACCAGACGCTGACCCGGCTGGCCTGCTGGCGTGGGCTGGATGGCAGCAAGTGCACGAAGGCGCACAGATTCTGATCCGGCCCGACCCGACGCAGGCGCACCCGTGGTTGATGGTGGACGACGTGCCAACCCCCGACGCCATGGCCTTTTCCGGCAGGCGGTCCGCGATCGTGATCGAGACCAGCCCCGGCAACTGCCAGATCCGCGTACTGGCCGACGGCGCGATGCCCATGGCTGAGCGCACTCAGGCTCAGCGCGTCCTGCGGGCGCACCTGCGCGGCGACCCCGGCAGCATCGCTGGTGACAAGTGGGGTCGTTTGCCGGGCTTCAAGAACCAGAAACCGGGGCGGAATGGCTGCTGGACAAACCTGCTGCGTTCCGACCCTGCTGGGCGGCCGGTCAGTGCTTCGGCCCTGCTGGCCCAGGCTCAGGCCGCCGTGGTGCCTGCTCCTGCTCCTGCTCCTGCTCCTGCTCCTGCCCTTGCTCCTTTCTCAGCCGCCCCCTTGGGCGGTCTGCGAGTAGCCTCGGGCCAGGGGTCCCTGCCTGCCCACCGGGCGGGCGGGGCAAGGCCCCAGGTCGGTCGGTCCGTTCTCTCATCTGGTCGCGCTGACCGCGAGGACCGCAGTGCCCAGCATTTCGCTTTCGCGTGCCATGCGCTGCGGCGCGGCGAAAATCCGGCGTCGATTACCCGAAAAATCGCCGACCGCGCGGTGCAGGATGGCAAACGGCCTAATGCCGACTCGGCAATGGCCTACGCTTTCGGCGTAGTGGCTGCGGCTCAGGTGAGGCTAATCGAGCCGTAATCCACGGCAGTGAGGATTCTCCCTTTCCTGCCGGCTTTGATCTTGATCGATCGGCAAGGCAAGGCCGCCATGCGATTATCACCCTCGCCCGATGCCGCAATATCCATGCATTATCGTGCCGTGGCGGTATCGATTACCACCGTCGCTAGTGACGACCCGGGCCATGGCTGCGGGAAACATGCCTTTTGCAGTATGCAAAAATGTTTTTTACATTACATGCAGAAATGATGTTTGCGGTATGCAAAAATGTTTTTTGCATACTCGACCACCACCCCGCCGGAAGCCGCTGACGCGACCCCGGCGAAGGACACGGCCTGCGGCTGAACGGCACGCCCTGCCGGGCGAGATCGGCACGGCCTGACGGCCGAACGGCAACGGCCTGCGGCCGACCCAACGGCCTGGTGGCCGGCACGCCCTGCGGGCGAATCATGCACCCCAATCAAGAACTGGTGCCGTGGGCGAGGGCTGATGAACCAGTAGCGAATCATGCACCGCAATCAAGAGCGGCTGGACCGCGCCGGCGGGGTCGTCTGGTCGGAGCCTCTGCCTCGCGGGGTCGCAGCCCTCAGTCAGTCCCGCTGACCTTCTCCCTTTTCGGCCAGCCAGCTTTGCCCATCTTTGCCCATGTCTCTGCTCCTGTCTCTGCTCCCTTTGCTCTTGCTCCGCGGGTGATTCCAGGGCCGCTAGGGGTCCCCGACCGACCGGCACGGGCGGGTGGGGCAAAGCGGACATGGGCCGCCCATTAACGGCCTGCGGCCGATGGGCTAAGGCCCCGGTAGGGCTGGGGCACACACTACGCATCGCTGCGCTTCGTGTGTAGCCCGCGTCCCTCTTGGCTTTGAGCCGCCTACGGCGATTTTTAGACTTGTAGGCGCTATCCCCGCGCATCCCGCATAG
>JAJZVE010000476.1 GCA_021845835.1 Pseudomonadota bacterium
CCGGCGCCGCGCTCGCCGCGCATCCCGGCATCGGCCATGTCAGCTTCACCGGCTCGACCGAGGTGGGCGGGCTGGTGCAGGCGGCGGCGGCGCGGAACGCCGTGCCGGTGACGCTGGAACTCGGCGGCAAGTCGCCGCAGATCGTGTTTGCCGACGCCGAGCTGGAGGCCGCCGCCGCGACCGTGGTGCGCGCCATCTCGCAGAACGCCGGCCAGACCTGCAGCGCCGGGTCGCGGGTGCTGATCGAGGACGGGCTCTATGACCGCTTCACCGACGACCTCGCCCGCCGCTTCCGCGCGCTGCGCGCCGGGGCGGCGAGCCAGGACCTCGATCTCGGCCCGGTGGTGAACGAGGCGCAGCAGGCGCGCATCGCCCGCTATCTCGACATCGCCCGCCGCGACGGGCTGCCGATCTTGGCCGAGGGCGAGATCGGCACCAACGTCCCGCATGGCGGCTTCTACGTGCGCCCGACGCTGATCGGCGAGGTGCCGCCCGACCATGTGCTGGCGCAGGAGGAAATCTTCGGCCCGGTGCTGGTGGCGATCCGCATGCGCGACGAGGCGGAGGCGATCCGCATCGCCAACGGCACGCCATACGGCCTCGTCGCCGGGGTCTGGACGCGCGACATCGGCCGCGCCCTGCGCATCGCGCGGCAGGTGAAGTCGGGGCAGGTGTTCATCAACAACTACGGCGCCGGCGGCGGCGTCGAGCTGCCGTTCGGCGGCACCAAGCGCTCCGGCCACGGGCGGGAGAAGGGGTTCGAGGCGCTGTACGGCTTCGGCTCGCTCAAGACCATCGCCATCCGCCACGGCTGAGCGAAGGCGGCTGGGCGGCGCTGCCGCTCAGCCCTCCCGGTCCTGCTTGTCCGGCCGCGGCGGCGCCCGCCCGCCGCGCGCCGCCGCCACCGCCTCGTGCAGCGTGGTGAAGATGTGGTCCTCGCCGATCGCGGCGGTGATGCGGTGGCGGTCCATGTCGGCGCGCAGATACGGGCCGACGCGGGCGAAGGCGACGCCGATGCCCTTGGCCGCCAGCTCGTCCAGCAGGTCGCGCAGCAGCCGCGCCGCCGAATAGTCGAGGTCGGTGATCGCCCCCGCCTCCACCACGATCCAGCGCAGCGGCGCCGGCGTGGCGGCGGCGAGCGCGCGCACCTCGTCGGCGAAGCGGTTGGCGTTGGCATAGAACAGGTCGGCGGCGAAGCGGTAGATCAGCAGGCCCGGCTCGGTCTGCAGCCCCGGCGCGGCCGGCGTCGGCACCCAGCGGCCGGCCTCGTCCTCGGTCAGCACCATGTTGTGCGGCTGGTAGCTGTGCCGCACATGCCGCAGCAGCGACAGCGTGATCGCCAGCAGCACGCCCAGTTCCACCCCCAGCCCGACCACGGCGGCGGCGGTGACGAGCACGAGGCGGAACTCGCCGGGGCTTTCGCGGCGGATGTCGCGCAGCGCGCGCAGGTCGATCATGCCGGCGGCGATGGTGAACACGATCGCCGCCAGCACGCCGCGCGGCAGGTATTGCAGCGGCGCGGTCAGGAACCACAGAACCAGCAGCACCACCGCCGCGAACACCAGTTGCGTGACCTGGCTGCGCCCGCCCGCGCGCACCGCCATCGCGGTCTGCGTCGGGCTGCCGTTGACGACGAAGGCGCCGCTGACCGCCGCGACGGCGTTGCCCGCCGCCAGCCCCAGCAGGTCGGCGTCCGCGTCCACCGCCTCGTGCCCCTGCACGGCGAAGGCGCGCGCGGTCGCGGCACTCTGCGCCACGATCACCACCAGGCAGGACGCCGCCACCGGCAGCAGCGCGAGCGTCTGGCTCCAGGTCACGTCCGGCAGCCCGAGCGGCGGCAGCCCGCCGGAAACCGGGCCGATCGTGGCGATGCCGCGGGCGGCGAAGCGGAACGCGGCGCTGGCCGCGATGCTGCCCACCACCGCCAGCAGCGACAGCGGCAGCCGCGGCGCGAAGCGCCGGCCGAGCAGCACCGCCGCCGCCACCCCCGCCGACAGGCCGAGCGTCGGCGGATGCACGGCGGGCAGGCGGTGCGCGATCTGCCATGCCTGGACCAGCGTGTTGCGGCCGGGGATGGCGAGGCCGAGCATGTCGGGCAGCATCGCGATGCCGACCTGCAGGCCGACGCCGGCCAGGAACCCCACCAGCACGGTGCGCGAGAGGAAATCGGCCAGGAACCCCAGCCGGAACAGCCGCGCCAGCAGCAGCAGCCCCGCGGTCAGCAGCGCCACCGCCTGCGCCAGCGCGACATACTGGCCGCTGCCCGCCGGCGCCATGTTGGCCAGCGCCGCCGAGAAGATCGCCGCCGTCGCCGAATCCGCCGCCACCACCAGATGCCGCGAGGCGCCGAACACGGCGAACAGCACCGGCGGCAGCAGCGCGGTATACAGCCCCGCCACCACCGGCATCCCGGCGATGCGGGCATAGCCGAGCACCTGCGGCACGTTCATGGAGGCCAGCGTCACGCCGGCCAGCGCATCGCGCAGCGCCGCCCCCCAACGGATCGGGCGCAGCCCCGCGAACAGGGTCAGGGACATCGACGCTCCTTCTGCCGCGACCGCCGCCGGCGCGCCTTCGCCCGCCCGCGCAAGCCATGCATACTGGCGACAGGCCGGCAACGAAAAGGCGCATGAGATGGAGACGACCTGGGAGGTCTATGCGATCCGCTACGCGACCCACGCGCGCACGGCGCGGGAGAATTTCCTGCAGCCGCCGGACCCGCATGACGCGCCGATGCCGATCGACTATTTCGTCTGGCTGCTGCGCGGCGGCGGGCGGGAGATCGTGGTCGATACCGGCTTCTCGGCGGAAACCGCGCAGGCGCGCGGGCGGCGCCTGCTGCGGCCGGTCGCCGACGCGCTGCGCGGCATGGACGTCGATCCGGCGCGCGTGGAAGACGTGGTCATCACGCATCTGCACTACGACCACGCCGGCAATCTCGGCCTGTTCCCGCGCGCGCGCTTCCACCTGCAGGACCGCGAGATGGCCTTCGCCACCGGGCGGCACATGTGCGCGGGCTGCATCCGCCACACCTTCGACGTGGAGGACGTGGTCGCCATGGTGCGCGCCGTCCATGCCGAGCGCGTGACGTTTCACGACGGCGAGGGCGAGGTCGCGCCCGGCGTCACGCTGCACCGCGTCGGCGGCCATACCGACGGGATGCAGATGGTGCGCGTGGCGACGGCGCGCGGGCCGGTGGTGCTGGCCAGCGACGCCGCGCATTTCTACGCCAACATGGCGCGCGGCGTCCCGTTTCCGATCCTGTTCGACCTCGGCGCCATGGTGCAGGGCTGGCGCACCGCCCGCCGCCTTGCCGGCGGCGACGAGAGCCGCGTCGTCCCCGGCCATGACCCCGAGGTGCTGCGCCGCTACCCCGCGCCTGCCGATGCCGGCGGCGAGGTCGCCTGCCTGCACCTGCCGCCGCGCGGATAGGGACCGCGGTCAGAACCCGTGGAACGCCCGGCTGTCCGCCGGCGCCTGATCCCGTTGCTCGGTCATGCCGTAGTCGCGCAGCACGGCGGCGACGCGCAGCCGGTAGCCGGCGAACACGCCGCCCCGCCCCGCCGCCTGGGTGGCGCGGTGGCCGGCATGGGTGCGCCAGCGCTGCACCGCCGCCTCGTCCTCCCACAGCGACAGGCTGAGCAGCCTGCGCGGGTCGGTCAGGCTGCGGAACCGCTCGACCGAAATGAAGCCGGGGATTTTTTCCAATTCCGGCCGCAGCCGCGCGGCCAGGGCGAGATAGTCGTCGGTGCGGCCCTCGGCCGGCTCGACCTCGAAGATCACGGCGATCATGGCGTCCCGTCGCGGTTCACGCCTCCAGCATAGACCGCCCGCCGCTGCTTGACAGCGCCGCCGGCGCGGCGCCTGCTCACCGGCCTGCGACGCAGAGAGCCGAGGGGGAGGAGGCGCATGGCATACGTCACGGCAACCGACGGCACGCGGCTGTGGGTGGAGGAGGCCGGGTCGGGCAGCGCGATCCTGTTCATCCACGAATTCGCCGGCGACCATCGCAGCTGGGAGCCGCAACTGCGCGCCTTCGCCCGCCGGCATCGCTGCATCGTCTATGCCGCGCGCGGCTATCCGCCCTCCGACGTGCCGGCCGATCCCGCCGCCTACAGCCAGGACCATGCGGTCGCGGACGCGCTCGCGGTGCTCGACGGCCTGGGCATCGCGCGGGCGCATGTGGTCGGGCTGTCGATGGGCGGCTTCGCGGCGCTGCACCTGGGCCGGCTGCATCCCGCCCGCACGCTGTCGGTGACGGCGGCGGGCGCCGGCTATGGCGCGGAGAAGCAGCACCGCGCCTATTTCCATGAAACGGCCATGACGGCGGCGCGCAACTTCGCCGAGCAGGGGGCGGCCACCTACGGCCGCACCTACGCGCTGAGCGCGGCGCGCGTGCAGTACCAGAACAAGGACCCGCGCGGCTGGGCGGAATTCGCGGAGCGTCTGTCGGCGCATGATTCGGTGGGCGCCGCGAACACGCTGCGCGGCTATCAGGCGATGCGGCCGTCGCTGTATGACTTCGAGGATGACTTCCGCGCGATGGACGTGCCGGTGCTGGTGATCAACGGCGACGAGGACGACCATTGCCTGATGCCGGGCCTGTTCCTCAAGCGCACGCTGCCGCGCTGCGGCCTCGCCGTGCTAGATCGGAA
>JAJZVE010000477.1 GCA_021845835.1 Pseudomonadota bacterium
GGTGTTGGTTTCGTCGCGCAGCTCCTGCCGGCTCATGCGCAACGTCGCGGCGTGGGCGCGGCGGGCGCGGAGCAGGTCGAAGCCGGCGATCGCCGCCTGCACCGCCAGCAGCGCCAGCAGCACGCGCAGCACCTCGCGCCCGGCCCGGTCCAGCAGCCACGCAGGCGTCCAGCCGAACGCGGCGGGCAGGCCGGGCAGGGCGGCGCGCAGCACCCACCAGGCGGCGGCCCCGGCCGCCATCAGCTTGACCAGCGTGCGCCCCGTCTCCGCCAGCGACGCGGCGGAAAACAGGCGGGACAGCCCGCGCCGCGGATCGAGCCGGGCCAGGTCCGGTTGCAGCGCCGCCAGATGCACCAGCAGCCCGCTCTGTGCCAGCACTGCCCCCGCGCTCGCCAGCGCGCCGGCGAGCGCGAACGGCAGCGCGCCCAGCAGCGCCGCCCCGCCGGCCAGCCGCAGCGCCGCCGCCGGCGACAGTGCCGCCGCCTGCGCCAGCAGCGCCGCCAGTCGCACCGTCATGGCGCGGGCGATCGGCGGGGCTGCCAGCATCAGCAGCAGCGTCGCCGCCGCCAGCGCCGCGAACGGCGCCACCTCGCGCGACAGCGGCGCCTGACCCTCGGCGCGCGCGCGCGCCAGCCGGCGTGCCGTTGCCGCTTCGGTGCGGTCCTCGGCGCCCTCGGCCATCGCTCAGTTGCCCGGCAGCGCGGCGAAGCCGCCGCTCGCGGCCTCGCCCCAGACCGCCAGCACCGTGCCGCCGAGCGCGGCCAGCAGCAGCAACCCGCCGAGCACCTGCGCCGGCGCGGCCAGGAAGAACACCGGCAGTTGCGGCGCGAGACGGGCCAGCGCCGCCAGCGCCACCTGCCAGACGATGCCGGCGAGCAGGAACGGCGCGGCCAGCCGCAGCGCCAGCGCGAAACACGCGCCGACCGCCGCCACCACGCTCGCCGCCGTCGCGCCCGCCGGCAGCAGCACGCCCGGCGGCAGCACGCGATAGCTGCCCGCCAGCGCCTGCAGCGGCAGGGCGTACAGCCCCGAGGCGAGCAGCAGCACCGGCCCGGCCAGCCCGAGCAGCCGGCCGATCGCGGCGCCCTGCGGGCCGAGCAGGTTGTCGGGCTGCAGCACGCTGGCCTGCCCGGTCAGGATCGCCAGCAACTGCCCCGCCATCGGCAGCGCCGCCAGCAGCAGCCGCGCCAGCCACCCCAGCAGCAGCCCGGCCAGCAGTTCCGCCGCCAGCATGAACAGCCCGCGCCACGGGTCGCCCGGCAGCGCCGGCAGGTCGGGCAGCAGCACCGGCAGCAGCAGCAGGGTCAGCGCCAGCGCGAAGCCGGCGCGCAGCATCGCCGGCAGTTCCGCCTCCCCGATGCCCGGCAGCAGCATGCAGGCGGTGCCGGCGCGCGCCAGCACCAGCACGAAGGCGAACGCCAGGTCCGGCAGCCGTGCCAGCAGGGCCGCCTCCGCCGCGGTCATCGGCGGCTCATTGCGCGCCGACGGCGATCAGCCGGTCGAACACCATGCGCGTGAAGTCGGACAGCGTGGCCATCATCATCGACCCGAGCAGCAGCAGCACCGCGACCACGGCCACCATTTTCGGCACGAAGGCGACCGCCTGCTCGTGGATCTGCGTCACCGCCTGCAGCAGCGACATGATCACCCCGGCGAGCAGCCCGGCCAGCAGCGGCGGCCCGCCGAGCTTGAGCACCACCACGGCGGCCTGGTGCAGCAGCGCGCCGATTTCCTGTGCGTCCATGCGCCCCGGTCCCTCGCGGACATCAGATCGGCATCTTCATGATGTCCTGGTACGCCTGCACCACGCGGTCGCGGATCGCGGTCGCGGTCTGCAACGTCAGTTCCGCGCGCGACACCGCCTGCACCACTTCGGTCAGGTCGGCGCCGCCGGCGATCGCCTGCGCGGCCTGCGTCTCGGCGGACTGGCCGGACTGCACCGCGCCCTGCAGCGCCCGCGTCATCAGCGCGCCAAAATCGCCGGCCTCGCCGCTGCCGGCGTCCACCGCCCGATAGGCGCGCGCCGCGGCCTGCGGCGAGACGCCGGGCGGGACGAGCGGCAGCGGCGGCACGCCGGCCATGCCGCTACTTCAGCAGCCCGATGGTGCGCACCAGCATGCCGCGCGTGGTCTGCAGCACCGCGAGATTGGCGTCGTAGCTGCGATCCGCCTCGCGCATGTCCATCAGCTCGACGAAATCGTTGACGTTGGGCGCGCGCACGTAGCCCTGGGCGTCGGCGGCCGGGTGGCCGGGATCGTAGCGCCGCGGGAAGGCGCCGGCGTCGCGGCCGACCTGTGACAACTGCACCGTCGCGACGCCGAGCGCGCGATCCATGCGGTTGGCGAAGGTGACGGTCTTGCGCCGGTACGGGTCCGCGCCCGGCGTGCTGCCGGTGGTGTCCTGGTTGGCGAGGTTTTCCGCGATCACCCGCAGCCGCCCGGTCTGGGCGGCCATGCCGGCGGCGGAGATGTCGAGCGCGCGCGTCAGGTCCATCGTCGTCCCCTATCGTCCGATCGCCGTGCGCAGCATGCCGAGATAGGTGCGCATCAGTTGCATGGTGAGCGTGTGCGCCGTGTCGGTGTCGGCCACTTTCATCATTTCCTTGTCCAGGACGACGCCGTTGCCGTCCGGCGCGAGTTCCGTCCGCTGCGCCTGCGCCGCCGCCGCGCCGGCATCGCCGCCGGGCAGCGACGTGCCCTCGGCCGCCGCCAGCGCCACCGGCTGCGTGGCCAGCAGCGCCGCGAACGGCTTGACGTCGTGCGCGCGCCAGCCGGGCGTGTCGGCATTGGCGATGTCCTGGGCCAGCACCTGCTGGCGCCGGTCGATCCAGGCCAGCTTGCGGTCCGCCAGCGCGAACAGCGGGATCTGCGCCACGTCGAGCATGGCGCCAATCTGGCCGGCAATGCTGAACGGAAGATGAATCTACCCCGCCGTGCCCGCGCAAGGTTTCGTTAACGCGCCCCCCGCCTAATGGCGGCCGTGACGCTTCCCGCCGACACGCATGTGGCGCTTCTGCTCGACCAGTTCGGCGGCATGCTGGCGCTGGCGCGCGCGCTGGCGGTGTCGCGCCGGCCGCTCGACCTCGCCGGCCTGACCGACCTCGCCGGACGGCTGTGCGCCGCCTGCCTGGACCTGCCGCCGGAGCAGGGGCGGGCGCTGCGTCCGCGGCTGGCGGAATTGCTCGGCGAGGTCGATGCGCTGGCGGAGGCCTGCCGCGCCGGGCGGGCGCCGGCGCCATGACCGCGGCGACCCCGTTGGTGGCGCTGGCGGCGCTGGCCGGCGTGGTCGCGCTGCTGCTGCTGCTGCGCCGCCTGCTGGCGTTGCTGCCGCTGCCGCTGGCGCCGCCGCGCACCGGCGTGCTGGCGCTGGAGCAGGTGCTGGCGCTCGACGCCCGCCGCCGCATCGTGCTGGTGCGCTGCGGCACGCGCCGGCTGCTGCTGCTGACCGGCGGGCCGCAGGATGTTTCGCTCGGCTGGCTGGAGCCGCCGGCATGATCCGCCTCGCGCTGTTGCTGGTGCTGCTGCCGCAGGCGGCGGCAGCGCAGTCGCTGGCGATCGACCTCGGCGCCGCCGGGCCGGGCGTCACCGCGCGGCTGGTGCAGCTCACCGCGCTGATCACCGTGCTGTCGCTGGCGCCGAGCCTGCTGGTGATGGCGACCGCCTTCACCCGCATCGTGATCGTGCTGTCGCTGCTGCGCAGCGCGCTCGGCGCGCAGGCGACGCCGCCCAACACGGTGCTGATCGGGCTGTCGCTGTTCCTGACGTTCTTCGTCATGCAGCCGGTGCTGGACGAGGCCTGGCGCAGCGGCGTGCTGCCGATGGCGGACGGGCGCATCGGCGACCTGGAGGGCCTGCGCCTCGCCGCCGAGCCGTTCCGCAGGTTCATGGCGGCGAGCGCGCGGGCGGACGATCTGCGGCTGTTCCTCGGGCTGGCGCACCTGCCCGACCCGCCGAGCGCCGCCGCGACCCCGTGGCGCGCGCTGCTGCCGGCGTTCCTGATCGGCGAACTGCGGCGCGCCTTCGAGATGGGGTTCCTGCTCTATCTGCCGTTCCTGGTGATCGACATGGTGGTGGCAAGCGTGCTGATGGGCCTGGGCATGATGATGCTGCCGCCGAACGTGGTGTCGCTGCCGTTCAAGCTGATCTTCTTCGTGCTGGTCGATGGCTGGCGGCTGGTCAGCGGCAGCCTGGTGCAGAGCTTCCTTCAGCCGTGATCGCGCGTTCGCGAACCCGGTAGATCAGGACAATAATTTTACTCGGCTGCCGGCTGGCGTGCGCGTCATGCGCCGCCCAGGTGTCATGGTGTTGCAATGGAAGCGGGCACGTCGTGTTCCCGCGCAAGTCCAACGACCAGAGGTGACGGACCACGCCACGAAAGGAGCGTACCATGCGGATCGGTGGGACAGGCTGGCGGGCGCTGGCAGTTTACGCCACGGTGCTCGCAGTGGCGGGGTGCGCGGAGAGTGCCCCTCCGCCCGCCGGCAGTTCGCTGGCCGGCGCACGGCCGCTCGGTCCGTTCTACGGCGTGCCGGCCGACATGCTGCGGCCGGACGGCACCATGATCAACGGCTTGCTGCCGATCGACCCGAACGACCAGTCCTGAGCCGCAGGCCGGGTTGACGCGGGGCCGGCGTCTGCGCACATGCGGCG
>JAJZVE010000478.1 GCA_021845835.1 Pseudomonadota bacterium
GCTGATGAGGGGGGGATTCTCCCTCGGGGCCGATGCCCAATTACGCCGGCTCGTTATCCAACCCGTCGCCCGGCCGCGGCGGGTTCCGCCGACCCGCGCGCGCCAGGATCTCGCGCGCCTGCCCCGGCGTTGCCCGTGCGGCCCGGGCCGAGAATGCCCGCTCAACCTCGGCCTGCGCGCCGACGCGGGCCGCCAGGGCGGTCGCGATATACTGGTTCAGGCTGACACCGGCCGCGTCGGCCTGGGCGGCCGCCTGCTCCTTCAGATCGTCGGGCAGCCGTAGCGGGAAACTCGTCATCCCCTGATCCTCCTCACCACCAGGCCGGGCCGCTCGGCGGGAATGCCGAACCGCCGCGCGCCGGCCGCCATGTCGGCGATGTTGAACGTCGCGATCACGTCGGCGCCGCCGTTGACCGCCGTCTCCAGCACCAGGTCGTCGTCCGGATCCTGCGCCTGCGGGCGCCAACGATAGTCGAACGCGACCGGAACGCAGAGGCCGGCCAACTCATCCAGTACCGCCACCACTTCCGTGGCCGTCACCTCGGCCATGGCAAGCACCTTCGGCCGCGTCAGCACCGCCTCGTATTCCAGCAGCAGCGGCGTCGACAGCAACAGCCGGAGCTTTCCGTCGAGCACGGCGAGCAGCAGCTGGCGGGAAGCACCGGTCGCGCTGGTGAAGCCCGCGACCATCACGTCGGTGTCCAGGACCACACGCAGAACCATGATGTCATATACGACATCAGTCAGGCCGTTTCCAGCGGCCCCATCCGTGCGCGGAATCGCCCGACCTGCCGAGGATCACGGCAGGACGATGCACGCGACCTTCATGGCGAGATGGTCGCTGCCGGGAAACACCCCACCTGGTCGGGGCAACTGGGTCGCCTTGACGAAGGCGAGGCCGCCGGCCCGCAGGTGGGCTCCCTGATCGCGCACGATCCGGAGCACAAACAGCGGCTCGGCCCCCGAGAGCAGGGGCGGGCGGAAGGTCCACTCGCTCGCCTGGGCCACGTCGATCACGGCCGCTTCGGTGAACGCCGGAACGTCCTGAGCTGGCGCCTCGCCATCTGTTCCGCAACCTGGGTTCAGCACGCGCTGACTGCATCACGAGCCAGCGATTTGCGCCCGGCGGGCGGATGCGAGATATATTTCCCGATTCGGTCGGCGAGGATTCGCTGACCGCTCGGCTTAACCCCCGCATCTTGGGGCTGGCGCATGTCCGCCGGTCGGTGATGCCTCTGTTCGGAGGTCTTACCGGCATGCGCCAAACTGGCCCTTGTCACTCGTTGTCCGATTACTTGCCCGATCCGCGGAATGCGAGTTCGGGCACGAACCGGCATATCCCCGTGGAGCCGGCGCTCATTGCGCTGGTCCGGTTGCTTGCGCGGCAGACGCCGGTCGCCGCCAGCCCGATTGCCCCGTCCGCGACGCCTCGCCTGCGGAGGCCGTCCGTCATCCTGCCCGGTGCCGGTTCGGGCGTGGGCGGATCGTGGTCATGACCGAGGTTCCCGAGGTCGAGCGCCTCCTCACGCTCCAAGAAGTCGCCGAGCGCTGGCGGGTTTCCACAAAGACGATCCAGCGGCTGATCGCCGCCGGTCGATTGCGGGCGGTACGCATCGGCCGGAACATCCGCCTTCATCCCTTGGAGATCAAGAAATACGAGAGTCATAGATGACCGAACAGTCTCTATGTGTCCCGATCGATACTTTGTTGTCGCCAGTAGTGAGTGGCATACCCCTTTAAGCACCGGCCTTTTCGGCTTGATGTATTCACTTTTTTACCATAGCGTCCCGATCTGTCTTCACCCGTCCCGCCGTGTCCCCTCAACCCGTTCACCATGGGTGTTCGCGCCATGACCGCTGAGACGACCAGAAACGCCTTCGCCGACCCCGCCGCCCTGACCCTCGGCGACGTGCAGCGGCGGCTCAACGCCGATCCGGCATTGCCCCCGCAGCGCCGGCGCGAGATCGCCTCCGCGATCAACTCCACCGCCTTGTGGCTGCACCAGCACCCCGATCAGATCCCCGCCAACCACGACTTCCTGCGCCGCGCCTTCGCCCGGCTCAGCCATGGCACCCTGGGGGTGGGCCTGCCGCGCTTCCGCAACGTCCAATCGCTGGTCAAGGCCGGTCTCGCCGCCGCCGGGGTGCCGTCGAGCGGCGTCAGCTACCTCGCCCCGCTGGATCCGGCGTGGTCGGCGCTCTGGGACAGCATCGAGGACAGCTACACCAAAGAATGCCTCGCCCGGTTCATGCGATACTGCAGCACGCAGGACATCACGCCCGACCGGGTCGACCAGGGCGCCGTGGCAGCGTTCGGCGCGGCCCTGGCCGCCGAGAATCTGACGGCGCGCCCCGAGATCGCCACGCAGTCGGCCATCCGATTGTGGAACCGCATGGTCGACAGTTCGCCCTCCTGGCCGCGGGTCCGGCTGGCGCCGATCCTCCGGCGGGAGTTGTACACGCTCCCCTGGTCGGACCTGCCCGACGATCTCGTCGCCGATATCGAACGGTATCTCGACATCCTCGGCGGCAAAGACCTCACCGACCCGCTGGCGCCGCCGCGGCCACTCGCGCCGCGCAGCGTCGACAAGCGCCGCTACGAACTGCTGCAGCTGATCTCGGCATTCCACCACAAGGGCGGCACCGTCGCCGACCTGCACGGCCTCGCCGACCTCTGCCGCGTCGAGGTGGTCCGCAAGGCGCTCCCGTTCTTCATCGAGCGGTACCGGGCCAAGCATGGCGCCGACGCCGATCCGACGACGTCATCGATGATCGCCGGCATCGCCGACGCGGTCCGCGCCGCCGCCAAACACTACGTGAAGGCACCGAGCGAGGTGGTCGACGAACTGACGCGTATCGCCAACCGGTTCCGCCGGCGCCAGATCGGCATGTGCGAGAAGGCGCGCCTCCGTCTGGCGCAGCTCGACGACCCGGAGGTGGAACGGCGGCTGCTGTCCCACGCGCCGAGGGAGTTGCGCAAGCTGATCGACGTCGGTGAGCCGACGCGCCGGGACGCGGAGCGCTTCAGCGTGCTGCTGGCGACCGAGATCCTGCTGCTGGCGCCGATGCGCATCGAGAACCTGGCCGAACTCCACCTCGACCGGCATTTCATCTGGCCGAGCCGTCGTGGCGGTCAGGTTGGCATCATCGTCCCGCGCGGGGACGTCAAGAACAGGCAGCCCCTCGACTATCTCCTGCCCGAGACATCGGCTGCATACCTCGACGTCTTCATCGAGCGATTCCGGCCGCTGCTGCTGTCCGGCAATGACTCCCGGGCACTGTTCCCGGGCCAGCGGCGCGTTCACAAGCGCCCCGACTCGATCGCGCGGCAGGTCAAGGAGATGCTGCGTTCGGCAGTGGGCATCAAATGGAATGTCCACGCTTATCGCCACCTCGCCGTACGCATCTACCTGCGGGCGCATCCCGGTGACTACGAGGGGGCGCGCCGCCTGCTCGCGCACATCAACATCGCGACTACGACGCGGATCTATTCCGACATGGAGATGCGGCCAGTGGTGGAGCGCTATGACCAGTTGATCGAATCACGGCGCAGCACGGCACCGGCGACGCCCCGTGCGTCCCGCCGTCGCCGCCCGCCGGGCGGCGGGGAGAAGAAGTAGATGGGCAACTCGCGCATCGCCCTGCTGCCCGAGTGCTGGCCCGAGACAGACCGGGTCGCCTGGGTGGCCGACCTCACCGACGCCGATCCGCTGGACGAACCGGGGCTGGCAGCCCGCTGGCGGCCGAACACCGGGCACACCGTGCACACGCGTTACGGCATGTGGCTCGCCTTCCTGCGCGACACCGGGCAGCTGGACCCGGCGGCACCGCCCACGGCCCGCGTGACGCGCGAGCGGCTGGCCGCCTACCTGGAGCACCTGCGCGCCCGCCAGCTGTCGCCGGTGACGATCGCGGGCCGCCTGCGCGACCTGCGGGAAGCGCTGCGGGTCATGCAGCCCGGCGCCGCCCTGGAGCCGCTCGACCGCATGGTCCTGGCGCTCGACGCCCAGGCCGAACCGGTCCGCGACAAGCGTCTGGGCCTCGTGCCGCCGACGCTGCTGCTGAACGCGGCGCTGCAGCAGATGGATTGCCTCGACGACGCCCATCATGCGGATCCGAAGAGCCGGCGGGTCGCCGAGAACTACCGCGTCGCCCTGATGATCGCCGTCCTGGCGACGCGGCCGCTGCGGCTGAGCAACATCGCCCGCATGGAGATCGCGCGGCATCTGACGCGGGAGGGCGACCTGTTCTGGTGCCGCTTCGGCGCCTCCGAGATGAAGAGTCCGCGGCCCCTCGCCTTCCCGATGCCGCCGGTGCTGACCAGCCGGATCGAGCGCTACCTGACCGTCTACCGGCCGATGCTGCTGCGGGGGACCGACGACCCGCACGTCTGGATCAGCATCCGCGCCACGCCGATGCGGGACAACTCCGTCTACTACCGGATCCGCGACACGACGGACCTCCTGGTCGGCGAACGGCTGACACCGCATCGATTCCGGGATTCCGCGGCCACCTTCATCGCCGAGGAACAGCCCGAGCATGTGCAGATCATCGCCGCCCTCCTCGGACACGCCACCCTGCGCACCAGCGAGAGGCACTACAACCAGGCCGGCATGCTCAGTGCCCACCGGCGGTACCTCGAAGCG
>JAJZVE010000479.1 GCA_021845835.1 Pseudomonadota bacterium
GCACGCTGCTGCTTGGCATTCCTCCGGCTGCGCCGCCACCCGGCTTCGTCGCCACCGGGCTGCCCGCCGACGGCGTGTTCCTGCGCCTGCTCGCCCGCGCGCTGCAGCCATTCAGTCCGCGCGCCGCCGCCCGCGTCGCCGCCGTGCGACATCGCCTGCTCGGCGATCTGGCGAGCCTTGGCAGGGGCGAAATGCTGCTTGCCGCGGCGGACGCAGGCGCCAGCGCTGGTGACGGTCCGCCTCCGTCGGCGGGTCCAGCCTCGGGCAGGCGGGATCTCTCCGCCGGTCGCGCGGCGCGCCCTTGACTTTCCCCTCGCCGCATTCTTTCTACCCGCGCTCGGACTTGCCGCCCGGTCGCAGCGCTGGCGCGGGGACGGGAGGGGTGTAGCTCAATTGGCTAGAGCGCCGGTCTCCAAAACCGGAGGCTGGGGGTTCGAGACCCTCCACCCCTGCCACCCGGGCGTTGGCGCCCCCTGCGGCGCGGCCATTTCCCGAACCCGATCGGAAGGTTTTCACGGAGCATGAGCGGCGTGGCGTTGAACCCGGCCAAATTCATCCGCGAGGTGCGCGCCGAGATCGCCCGCGTCACCTGGCCGTCGCGGCGGGAGACGTTGATCACCACCGGGCTTGTGCTGGCGATGGCCGCGCTGGCCGCGGTGTTCTTCTTTCTGTCCGACCAGGTCATCGGCCTGGCCGTGCGGCTGCTGTTCGGCGGCGGCAGGATCTAAGGGGGGCAGCCGGATATGGCCAAGCGCTGGTACGTCGTGCACGTCTATTCGGGCTTCGAGAAGAAGATCGCCCAGCAGATCAAGGAGCAGGCCACCCAGAAGGGGCTGGCCGACCAGATCGACGAGGTGATGGTGCCGCTGGAGGAGGTGGTCGAGCTGCGGCGCGGCCAGAAGGTCAACGCCGAGCGCAAGTTCTTCCCCGGCTACGTGCTGGTGAAGATGGAGCTGAGCGACGAGGCGTGGCATCTGGTGAAGGACACGCCGAAAGTAACCGGCTTCCTCGGCACCAAGCTGCGCCCGACGCCGATCTCGGACGCCGAGGCCGAGCGCATCCTCAGGCAGACCCAGGAGGGTGTGGAGCGGCCGCGCCCGTCGGTGCTGTTCGAGGTGGGCGAACAGGTGCGGGTCGCGGACGGACCGTTCACCAGCTTCAACGGCACGGTGGAGGAGGTGGACGAGGAAAAGGGCCGCGTGAAGGTCAGCGTCTCGATCTTCGGCCGTTCCACCCCGGTCGAGCTGGAATATGGGCAGGTGGAAAAAGTATGAGCGCGGCGCGGCTCGCCGCCCGCGGCTTCAGGCGGCGGTGAGCGCCTCCGCGGCGGGCAGGACGCTGCCCGGCTCGAAGTCGCGATCCGGTTCCCGCAGCATGTAGCCGCGGCCCCAGACGGTGCCGATCAGGTGGTCGGCGCCGGCCTGGGCGAGCTTCTTGCGCAGCTTGCAGATGAAGACGTCGATGATCTTCATCTCCGGCTCGTCCATGCCGCCATAGAGGTGATTGAGGAAGGTTTCCTTCGTCAGCACCATGCCCTTGCGCAGCACCAGCAGTTCCAGGATGGCGTATTCCTTGCCGGTCAGATGCACCGGCCGGCCGGACACCAGCACCTCGCGGCTGTCGAGATTGAGCTGCAACGGCCCGATGCGCAGCGTCGGCTGGCTGTAGCCCTTGCTGCGCCGCACCACCGCCTGAATGCGGGCCAGCAGCTCGGCCTTGTCGAACGGCTTGGTGATGAAGTCGTCGGCGCCGAGGCCCAGTCCCTTCACCTTGGCCTGCGGGCGCGACAGGCCGGACAGGATCAGCACCGGCACGTCGAACCGGCCGGTGCGGATGCGGCGCACGACCTCGAAACCGTCCATGTCGGGCAGCATCAGGTCGAGTACGACGATATCGTAATCGTAATGTCGTACCAGCTCCAGCGCCTCTTCCCCGGTATCGGCGGTGTCCACGACGGCGCCCCCGGATCTCAGCATGAGGGCGACCGCCTTGGCTGCCGTGATCTCGTCCTCCACGAGCAAAGCGCGCATGCGACCTCCGTAACACAACTTACGGTTGTGTCACCTAGCACCCGTTACGCGAGCCGTCCATAGAATTTTTGGGACATTGCGTCTCTTCAGAAGCAACTTATTAACAATATTGGGATGCCCTTTCCCCTCCCCAGCGGGTCTGCCCGATGCACCAGCACAGCTTCCTAGCCGCCTGCGCCCAGGCAAGCACGCGCCTCGGCGTTCTCTCGGCCGGGCACGTGCGGGGCGAGATCGCCGCCCTGTCCGGCCTCGCCGTGGAGGTGCGCGGCCTTGCGCCGCTGCTCTCCGTCGGCGACCGGCTGGCGCTCCACCCGCGCGAGGGCGCCGCGATCGCGGCCGAGGTCGTGGGGTTCCGCAGCGGTCTGGCGCAGGCGCTCGCGTTCGGCCCGTTGGACGGGCTCGGTCCCGGCCGCACGGTGCTGGCGCGGCTGCCGCCGCGCGCCGCTTCGCTCGCCGTTTCCGAGGGCTGGATCGGCCGCGTGGTCGATGCGCTCGGCCGTCCGCTCGACGGGCGCGGCGCGCTGCCGTCCGGCCCGTCGCCGCGCCCGTTGCGCGCACCGCCGCCGCCGGCGACCGCGCGCGCCCGCCTCGGGCCGCGCATCGCTTTCGGCGTGCGCGCCCTCGATGCCTTCGTCCCCTCGCGCGAAGGCCAGCGGCTCGGCCTGTTCGCCGGCACGGGCGTGGGCAAATCGACGCTGCTTGCCATGCTGGCAGGCCATGCCGATTGCGACGTGACCGTGCTCGCCCTGGTCGGCGAGCGCGGGCGCGAGGTGCGGGACTTCATCGAAGACGAGCTGGGCGAGGCCGGGCTGGCGCGTTCCGTGGTCGTTGTCGCCACGTCCGACGCGCCGCCGCTGCTGCGGCGCGAGGCGGCGCATGCCGCCATGACGGTCGCCGAGCATTTTCGCGACCAGGGCCGCCGCGTGCTGCTGCTGATGGATAGTCTCACCCGCTACTGCTTCGCGCTGCGTGAGATCGCGCTGGCCGCCGGCGAGACCCCCGGCACCCGCGGCTATCCGCCGAGCGTGTTCGCCGAGCTGCCCTGTCTGCTGGAGCGCGCCGGCCCCGGCCCCGCCGAGACGGGCGGTCGGATCACCGGCCTGTTCACCGTGCTGGTCGAGGGCGACGACATGAACGATCCGGTGGCCGACGCGGTGCGCGGCATCCTGGACGGGCACGTCGTGCTCGACCGCCGCATCGCCGAGCGCGGGCGCTACCCCGCCATCGACGTGCTGCGCTCGCTGTCGCGCACCGCCCCCGGCTGCGCCGGCGCCGAGGAGGCGGAGCTGGCCAGGCGCGCCCGCGCGGTGCTGGCGCTGCATGCGGAGCTGGCGGATCTGGTGCGCCTCGGCGCCTATCGCCCCGGCGCCGACCCCGCTGCCGATGAGGCGCTGGCGCTGGCGCCCCGCATCGAGGCCGTGCTGTGCCAGGCACGCGACGCGCCCTGCGCCATCGCGGACGGCACCGCCGCCCTGCGCGCGGCGCTCGCGGCGGTGCAGCCGTGAGCGACGCTGCCCTGCGGCGCGCGTTGCAGCTGCGCGGCCAGGCGGTCGCCACGGCGCAGCGTGAGCTGGCTGCCGCCATCGCGGACGAACAGGCGGCGACCGGAGCACTCGCCGCCTGCAAGGCCGCGATCCGCAACGAGATCGCTGCCGCCAGCCGCCCCGAGGCGGACGATGCGGCGGTGGAGGCGCTCGGCCCCTGGCTGCGCACGGCGCGGGCAGCGGTCGCCCGCGCCGAGACCGGCTGGACCGCCGCCGCGGCTGCGACGGTGCGGGCGCGCGCGGTGCTCGCCGCGGCGCGCGGCGCGGAGGCGTCGGTGGCGGCGTTGATCGAGACGCGGGCGGCGGAGCAAGCGGCGCGGAGCGCGCGAGCCGAGCAGACCGAGCTGGCCGAGGCGGCGCTGCGCCGGCACGCGCAAGGCAGCCGCGACACCTGACCCTTGACCGCCGCACCCACGCCGCGCCACCAACCGACGAGCTGGCAAGGAGGGTGCGATGCGGATCGCGATGATCGGCGGCGGCTATGTGGGGCTGGTGTCGGGTGCCTGCTTCGCCGAATTCGGCGTCGAGGTGGCGCTGGTGGAAACCGACCCGCGCCGGCTCGCGGCGCTGCGCGAGGGGCGAATGCCGATCTACGAGCCGGGCCTGGACCAGTTGGTGGCGGAAAACGTCGCCGCCGGGCGGCTTGTCTTCGGTGACGACCTGCACGCTGCCGTCGCCGGAGCGGAGGCGGTGTTCATCGCGGTCGGTACGCCGACGCGCCGCGGCGACGGCCACGCCGACCTGTCCTACGTCTATGCCGCCGCCGAGCAGGTGGCGCGCGCGCTCACCGGCTATGCCGTGATCGTGACCAAATCCACCGTGCCGGTCGGCACCGGCCGGCGCATCGCGGAGATCGTCCGCGCGGCGCGCCCGGATGCCGCGTTCGACGTGGCCTCGAACCCGGAATTCCTGCGCGAGGGCAGCGCCATCAACGACTTCATGCGCCCCGACCGGGTGGTGATCGGCACCGGGAGCGAGCGTGCGCAGGACATCCTGCGCCGCCTTTATCGGCCGCTTTATCTCATCGAGGCGCCGATCGTGATGACCGGGCTGGAGACCGCCGAGCTCACC
>JAJZVE010000480.1 GCA_021845835.1 Pseudomonadota bacterium
CGGGCGACACGTTCGGAGTGGCCGGCGCCAGGGCGTCTTGAAACCCGAAGGACAACAAGAGGATCACCTCGTGGCCAACGAGAAGTCGCAAAATGTTCAGGATGTCTTCCTGAACCATGTGCGCAAGAACAAGACCCCGGTCACCGTCTTCCTGGTGAACGGCGTGAAGCTCCAGGGCATCATTACCTGGTTCGACAATTTTTCCGTCCTGCTGCGGCGCGACGGCCATACCCAGCTTGTCTATAAGCACGCCATCAGCACCGTCATGCCGGGTGCGCCTATCCAGTTGTTCGACACCGCGCGGCCGGAGGGATCGTCAACGACGCTGACCATTCCCGCGCGGGAGCCTGCCGCTGCCGGGGACCACTGAGGCGGGCGGCGGCGCGCCGACGCGCGCCGCTGTCATCCTGCCCTGGGAACGGCCGGAACGCACCGGCGAAGCCAGCCGGGCCGCCGATGCGCGGCTGGCCGAGGCAATCGGCCTGACCGCCTCCATCGGCCTGGTGGTCGTGCATTCGGCCATCGTGCCGCTGCGCGCGCGGCGCCCGGCGACGCTGCTGGGCGAAGGCCAGGTGGCGGCGCAGGGTGCCACGCTGCAGGCGCAGTCCGTCACCGTCGCGATCGTCGATGCGCAGCTCAGCCCGGTACAGCAGCGCAACCTGGAACGCGCCTGGGACTGCAAGGTCATCGACCGCACCGGCCTCATCCTCGACATCTTCGGCGAGCGTGCCCGCACGCGGGAGGGGGCGCTGCAGGTGGAGCTGGCGCACCTGGAGTACCAGCGCAGCCGGCTGGTGCGGTCCTGGACGCATCTGGAGCGTCAGCGCGGCGGCTTCGGCTTCCTCGGCGGTCCCGGCGAAACCCAGATCGAGGCCGACCGCCGGCTGATCGGCGAACGCATCGTGCGCCTCAGGCGCGAACTGGAGCAGGTGCGGCGTACGCGGCATCTGCACCGCGCGGCGCGCCGGCGCGTGCCGTTCCCGGTGATCGCGCTGGTGGGCTACACCAATGCCGGCAAATCGACGCTGTTCAACGCGCTGACCGGCGCCGAGGTGGTGGCGCGCGACCAGTTGTTCGCCACCCTCGACCCGACCATGCGCGGCCTGCGGCTGCCGTCAGGGCGGCGCGCGATCCTGTCCGACACGGTCGGCTTCATCAGCGAACTGCCGACCGAACTGGTCGCCGCCTTCCGCGCCACGCTGGAAGAAGTGGCGGAGGCGGACGTGATCCTGCACGTGCGCGACATTTCCCACCCCGACAGCACCGCGCAGCGCGCCGACGTGCTGGCGGTGCTGGCGGGCATGGTCGCGGACGGGATGCTGGACGAAGACTGGCCGTCGCGCACCATCGAGGTGCTGAACAAGGCCGACCTGCTCGGCGGCGTGGCCGCGGTGCCGGTGCGGACGGGCACGGTCGCCGCCTCGGCCGTCACCGGCGAGGGACTGCCGGCGCTGCGCGCCGCGATCGACGCGCGCATCTCGGAGGGGATGGAAGTGGCCGACTACGACATCGGCCACGACGACGGCGCGCGGCTCGCCTGGCTGTATCAGCACGGCGAGGTGCTGGCGCGGCAGGACGGGCCGGACGCCATCCATGTCCGCGTCCGCCTGCTGCCCGCCGACCGCGCCCGGTTCGAGCGCGCCCCCTTCGAACGCGCATGAGCCTGTTTTCGGTTGCCGATGCGCAGGCGCTGGCCGGGCTGCTGCGGGCGGCGGCGCGCGCCGAGGTGATGCCGCGCTTCCGCCGCCTCGATGCCGGCGCGGTGCGCACCAAATCCGGCCCGCTTGATCTCGTCACCATTGCCGACGAGGCCGCCGAGCGCGCGATCACCGCGGCGCTGCAGCGTCGCTTTCCCGGCTGCGTGGTGGTGGGCGAGGAAGCGGCGGCGGCCGATGCGTCGCTGCTGCTGCGGCTGGCCGGCGCCGACCTCGCCTTCGTGGTCGATCCGATCGACGGCACCGCGAACTACGCCGCCGGGCTGCCGCTGTTCGGCGTCATGGCGGCGGCGCTGGTGCGCGGCGAGATCGTCGCGGCGGCGATCCATGATCCGCTCGGCGACGACACCGCGATGGCGGTGCGCGGCGAGGGCGCCTGGACCGAGACGCCGGACGGCGCGCGGCGGGATTTGCGCGTGGCGGCGCCGGTGCCGGTGGCGCGCATGACCGGCGCCGCGTCCTGGCGCTATCTGCCGGCCGGGCTGCGCGCGACGGTGGCGGCGAACCTGACGCGGGTGGCGGCCAGCTTCGACCTGCGCTGCGCCGCCCACGAATATCGCGCGCTGGCGGGCGGGCATTGCCATTTCCTGCTGTTCCACCGGCTGATGCCGTGGGACCACGCGCCTGGCTGGCTGCTGCACCGCGAGGCCGGCGGCTTCGCCGCGCGCTTCGACGGCACGCCCTATCTGCCGACGCAGAGCCACGGCGGGCTGATCTGCACGCCGGACGAGGCGAGTTTTCGCGCGCTGCGGGCGGCGCTGCTGGAGGGCTGACGGCGGGGCTGCGGCCGGCCATAGTGCCGCGAACCAGTCGCGGGAACGTCGCCGATGGAACCTGTCATGTTGGTCGCGGTGCTGGCGGCCGTCGTGGTCGCCGTCGCGCTGACGCTGGCCGTCACTGCGGCGCGCCGGCTGCGCGCGGCACAGGCCGAACTCGTGGCGTTGCGCACGTCGCAGGCCGAGGAAGCGGCGCTCGCCGCCGAGCGGGCGGGTCGCATCGCCGATCTTGTCCCGGCCCTTGATGCCGAACGCCAGGAGAACAGATTGCTGGCCGCGGAGGCGGCGACGCTGCGGGCGACGTTGGCGCAGGAGCGGACACGCATCGCCGAGATGCGCGACGATCGCGAGCAGATGGCGAGCCGGTTCCGCCAACTGGCGGACGAGACGATGCTGCGCCACGGCGAGACTTTCGCGCGCCAGAACCGCGAGCAGATCGACACCACGCTGGCGCCGCTGCGCGAGAAGATCGCCGAATTCCAGCAAGGATTGCAGGCGGCACATGCGGAAAGCGTAACCGGGCGCGCCCTGCTTGCCGGGCAGATCGCGCGCCTGAGCGAGGACAGCGCGAAGGTGCGCTCGGAGGCGGAGAACCTTGCCACCGCGCTGCGCGGGCAGTCGCAGATGCGCGGCGCCTGGGGCGAGATGATCCTGGCCACCATCCTGGAGAAATCGGGGCTGCGCGCCGGCGAGGAATATTCCGTGCAGCAGAGCCATGTTGCCGAGGACGGGCAGCGCCTGCGTCCCGACGCGATCGTGAACCTGCCCGGCGGGCAGCGCATCGTCATCGACTCGAAGGTTTCG
Source organism: Pseudomonadota bacterium (assembly GCA_021845835.1). Next base: position 3,296 of record JAJZVE010000480.1, read on the forward strand.
CTGACGGCGTTCGCGGCGTACGTGAACGCGGCGTCGGAGGACGACCGCGCGCAGCACCTTGCCCGCCATGTCGCGGCGATGCGGGCACAGATCAGGGAACTTGCCGGCAAGAGCTATCACGCCGTGACCGCGGGCAGCCTGGATTACGTCGTGATGTTCGTGCCGATCGAGGGCGCGCTGGCGGCGGCGCTGCAGACGGATACGGAGATCACCGGATTTGCGCTGGCGAGCCGGGTGTGCATCGCGACGCCGACCACGCTGATGATCGCCCTGCGCACCGCGGCCGACGTGTGGAGCGTCGAGCGGCGCAACCGCAACGCCGATGAGATCGCCGCCCGCGCCGGCAAGGTTTACGACAAGCTGGTGGCGTTCGTGGACGACATGACCACGCTCGGCAACCGGCTGACGCAGGCGCGCGATTCCTACGACGACGCGATGAAGAAGCTGGCGACCGGCAACGGCAACGCGCTGCGGCAACTGCAGCAGCTCAAGGCGATGGGGGCCAGGACGACGAAATCGCTGCCGGCCGCGCTGGTCGAGGAGGCGGAGCCGGTTGGGTCCGCCTGACGCAGACGCTCAGTTCGTCACCGTCGCCGCCGGTGCCTTCATCATCGCGCCGGTCATCGGAATGAAGAACACGCCGACATCGCGGCGCGAATGCACCTTGCCGGACTCGTCCTTCGTATAGATGTACAGCACCTGCCCGCGCTTGAACGGCTGGCCGATCGGGATCACCATCCGGCCCTTCGGCTTCAACTGCTTCAGCAGGTCGGGCGGTGCATACTGGGCGGCGCAGGTCACGATGATGATGTCGAACCCGCCCGTCACCTCCGGCCAGCCGTAGTACCCGTCGCCGACCCGCGTCTCGACGTTGTCGTAGCCGAGCGGCGCGAAGATCTGGCTCACCGCGCGGCCCAGCGGCTCGATGATCTCGATCGTATAGGCGCGCTGCACCATGCGCGACAGCAGCGCGCTCTGGAAGCCGCTGCCGGTGCCGATCTCCAGCGTCACGTCGCCCGGTTCCGGCTGGCACACCTGCGTCATGTAGGCCTGGCCGAGATAGTCCGACAGCGCCGAGCCGTAGCCGAGCGCCCAGGGCTTCGGATTTTCCTCGTAGGCGTCGCCGGGCGTGGCGCGGTGCTGGTCGTAGAGATAGTGAAAATACTCGCGCGGCACCTGCTCGAACGCCGCCAGCACGCGCGGATCGGCATGGCCGAGATGCGACTTCAGGTAGTCCGCGATGCGCCGCATCGCCGCCGGCCGGCGCGCCTGGATGGCGTCGAACTGCGCCTCGGTCAGCGAGACACGGCGGCCGGAGCGCGCCATCGCCGATTCGTAGGCGGTGCGG
>JAJZVE010000481.1 GCA_021845835.1 Pseudomonadota bacterium
ATGGGCGGCGCGATGCTGCAATGCCTGGAACGACCCGATCGGCCGGCCGAATTGCCGGCGTTCCTTGAGGTAGGCGAGCGTTCTTTCGAAAACCTCGCCGCTGACGCCAAGCAGTTCCGCCGCCACCGCCGCGCGCCCCGCATCGAGAATCCGTTCCAGCAACCCCGATCGACCGCCGGCCTCGCCGAGCATGGCCGTGCCGTCCGCCACAACCCCATCGAAGCGGACGACAGCAGCGTTGCGGCTATCCACGATGCCGCTGCGCATCACCGCCAGTCCCGTGCTGCCGGCTTCGACCAGGAACAGCGAGAGGCCGGCAACTTCGCCGGTGGCGCCCCCGCTGCGCGCCACCACCACAAAAGCGTCGGCGACATGCCCGTCAAGCACCAATACCTTGGAACCATGAAGGCGGAAGCCGTTGCCGTGCGGGGTGGCGGTGAGTTGCGTGGCGGCGGGATCGTGTTTCCGTCCCTCGTCCACCGCCAGGGCGATCACCGCGTCGCCGGCCGCGATGGCGGGCAGCCAGCGCTCCGCCAGAGAGGACGAACGACCGTGCCTCAGCGCGGTCGCCGCAAGAATGGCGCTCGACAGGAACGGCGACGCCACCAGGTTGCGTCCCATGCGCTCGCTCAATAGGCCGGCGCCGACATGGCCGAAATCGACACCCCCGTGCTCCTCCGCCACCAGCACGCCGGCCCAGCCCATCGCCGCCATTTCCCGCCAGGTGGCGCGGTCGAAGCCGTCGCCGTCGCGGGAATCGCGCAGACGGCGCAATTGGGCGACCGGCGCCTTTTCGGCCAGGAAGTCGCGGGCGGTCTGCTCCAGCAGAACCTGTTCTTCGCTCAAGGTCAGCATGGGTCAGGCCTCCGGCAGTGCGAGGATGGCCTTGGCGATGATGTTGAGCATCACCTCGGAGGTGCCGCCCTCGATCGAGTTCGCCTTGGTGCGCAGCCATTCCCGCGCCAGCGCGCCGTGGTCGCTGCCCTCCCCCTCCCCCTCCCAGGCCAGGCCGGCGATCCCGGCAGCCGCCATGATCAGTTCGTAGCGGCGCTTGTTCATCTCTGTGCCGCAATATTTGAGCAGGGCCGATTTGGCGCCGACGCCTTGCCCGCCCGCCGCCTCGTCCCTGATGCGGTCGACGGTGAGGGAAAGCGCCCACGAATCGATCTCTGCACGGGCGATGTCGGCGCGCAGGAAGGGGTCGGCGAGGCGACCCGAGGCGTCGCGCCCGACCACGGCCACCGCCTCGGCGACCAGCGAGCGCTTGCCCAGCGCCTCGGGTCCGCCGCCGATGCTTTCACGCTCGTGCGTCAGCAGGTACTTGGCGATGTCCCAGCCCTTGTTGATCTCGCCGACCAGGTTTTTCTTCGGCACCCGCACCGAGTCGAAGAAGGTCCCGCAGAACGGCGACTTGCCCGAGATCAACCGGATCGGCCGCGTCGTCACGCCCGGCGACGCCATGTCCAAAAGGAGAAACGAGATGCCGCGGTGCTTCGGGGCCGCGGCGTCAGTGCGCACCAGGCAGAATATCCAGTCCGCCTTGTCGGCATAGGAAGTCCAGATCTTCTGTCCGCTGACGAGAAAATAGTCGCCGTCATCGACGGCGCGGGTTTGCAGCGACGCCAGATCCGATCCGGCGTTCGGCTCGGAATAGCCCTGGCACCAGCGAATTTCGCCGCGAGCGATGGGGGGCAAATGATCGTGCTTTTGCGCCTCGCTGCCGAAGCGCAACAAGGCCGGGCCGAGCATCATGATACCGAAGCTCTGCAGCGGCACGCGGGCGCCCAGTGCGGCCATTTCCTCGCGAAGTATCTTTTCCTGCTCGCGGCTCAGTCCGCCGCCACCGTACTCCGGCGGCCACATCGGCACCGTCCAGCCCCGCTCCGCCATGCGTTCGAGCCAGACCCGCTGCGCCGCGGACTGAAAAGTCCAGCGCCGCCCGCCCCAGCAGATGTCCTCCTCACCGCGGGAGGGTACCCGCATCTCGGCCGGGCAGTTCTCTTCCAGCCAGTCGCGCACCTGGCGACGGAATCTCTCCAGTTGCTCCACCCGGTCCCCCGTCGACAGCGAAGACGGCGTCGATACGGCCGCCCGACGACAAAAGTGGACCCGTGCCGCCTTGTTGTCTATTTAATTTCGGAATACAGTTCCGCACAGCGCAACAGGAGGACCGTGTGACCAGACGATCCCCCGGCCAGATGCCCCTCCCCGATGCGGAGGGGTTCGACCGCTCCGGCGCAGACGACGGCCATGGAACGAATGGCCACGGCAAGGACCGGCAATTCGTCACTGCCCTGGCACGCGGGCTGGTGATCCTGCGCGTGTTCGAAAGCTCGTCGGACCTGCTTGGCAATGGCGACATCGCCCGCCGCACTGGCCTGCCCAAAGCCACCGTGTCGCGCCTCACACACACACTGACCTGTCTCGGCTATCTGTGTTATTCGGAAGAACGCGAACAGTACGGGCTCGGGGCGTCGTTGATGGCCCTGGGCATGGCATTCTTCCGCGCCAATTCCTTCCCCCAGATTGCCCGGCCGTTTCTCCAGAGCCTGGCGGATGAGGTGCAGTGCAATGTCGCGTTGTTCCAGCGTGACGGCCTCGACTGCGTCATCGTCAAGCTGTTCACCGGAGTCACCCAGAACATCGCCGTGCAACTGGACATCGGCTCCCGCGTGCCGCTCGGCGGCACCATTACCGGAATGGCGATGATCGCGGCCCTGCCGCCGGACGAACGCAAGCAAGTGCTCGCCGCCCTGCGCCGTCGGCAAGGGAATAATTGGCCGGCGCTTCAGGCCCGGATCGAGCGCTGTCATGAGGAAGTCCTTGCCCGGCACTACGCCACAGGCATCGGATTGTGGCACAAGCACATCAATTCCATCGCCGCCCCATTGGCGGCACAAACTGGCGAGTTGTTCGTGATCTCGGTCAGCGGGCCTGCCTTCCTCACCACCGAGCGGGTCCTGCGCGACAAGGTGGGGCCCAAGCTGGTGGCGAAGATGGAACGGATGTGCCAGCTCGATCTGGCGCAGTGGCCGTCGTCCGCGAAAGGGTATCGGCCGCCGCCAGGAAGCGGCCTGTGACCCGCGCGATTCGGATAAAACATTTGGCGGTCGGGGAAACACCATGAGCGGATCGGGAGACGTCGATATCACGGAATCCGATTATCAGGCGGTGCTGCACGATCTCTGGCAAAGCGCCTGGCCGCGCGAAGTGCCGCGCCAGCCGCACTACCCGTTCGGCGAAATCCCGCTGAGCGAATATTTGCGCTGTCGGGCCCGCCTGCAACCGGCTAGGCCTGCGCTCGTCTTTTACGGGAGCGAGCTATCCTACAAGGAGCTCGACGACCTCAGCGATCGGATGGCGACCCTGCTCGTCTCTTGCGGAGTCCAAAGGGGAGATCGCGTCGCCGCCCTTCTGCCCAACTGCCCTCAATTCCTGATCGCGTTTTACGGCATTCTCAAGCTTGGCGCGATTTTTGTCCCCGTCAATCCGCTATTCAAGGCCCACGAGTTCGTTCATCAGATCAACGATGCCGGCGCGCAGATCATCATTGCCCTCGACCAGTTGATGGACATCGTGCGCGCGTCTGCCGACCGGACCGCGCTCCGCCGCTTCATCGTCACCGGCTTTGCCGACGTTCTTCCCGCGCAGCCGACGCTGCCGCTGCCACCGGGCATACTGGGCCACAGGCTGGCTTGCGCCGAGGCGATCGATCTGATGCCCGCTCTGCGGGCGCTGATGCCCACGGCGGGGCTGCCGGTGCCGGCCCTCGACGACATCGCCGCGATCAATTACACTGGCGGCACCACCGGCATTCCCAAAGGCTGCATCCACAGCCAGCGGGACATGATCTATACGGCGGCGACGGCCTGCACCTGCATCACGCCGCTGACGCCGGACGACGTCAGCATCTGTTTCATCCCGGTGTTCTGGATCGCCGGCGAGAATCTGGGCGTGATCTTCCCGATTTTTTCCGGTTCGACATGCGTGCTGCTGGCGCGCTGGGATCCCGTGGCTTTCATGGCCGCAGTCGACCGCTACAAGGTCACCGATGCCGACGGCACGGTGGATGCTTTCGTTGAGGTGATGACCCACCCCGATGTCCGCCGCTACAACCTCCGGTCGCTGCAAAGAACGCGGGCCATCTCTTTCGTCAGGACCCTCACTGTGGAGTACCGCAGATGCTGGCGAGACCTCACCGGGACGACGATGATACAGGCGACCTATGGCTCGACCGAAACGCACACTATGGATGTATTCACCCGGGGCCTGCAGGAGGGGGATATCGATCTTCGCTCCGAAGGCGGTTTCATCGGACTGCCGGTGCCCGGCACCGAGTACAGGATTTGCGACTTTGCCACCGGCCGGATAATGCCGCTCGGCAGCACGGGGGAAATCTGCGTGCGTTCGCCGTCACTGCTGAAGGGGTATTGGAACAACCCGGATGAAACGCGCGCCAGCCTTGTTGACGGCTGGTTCCACACCGGCGACATCGGCCAACTCGACACCGCCGGCTACCTCCACTATCTCGGCCGCGGCAAGGAGATGCTGAAAGTCAACGGCATGAGCGTCTTCCCGACCGAGGTCGAGGGACTGCTGATGCGCCATCCGGCGGTGGCAAGGGCCGGCGTCACCGGCGTC
>JAJZVE010000482.1 GCA_021845835.1 Pseudomonadota bacterium
GGGGAGTCACCCCCGCCCGCCGCGGCGCCGCCCGGCAACGGTGCTTGCGTTGCGCTGCCTCGCTGCCAAGATAGCCATCATGGTACGCAAGATTCCAACAGAGCGCGACGCGCCCGATCGGCCCGCTCGTGATCCCGAGCAGACCGCCCGCACGGGCGCGGCAGCGGCGCAGGGCGGCAATGCCGCCAACGCGGCGCAGCCGGGCGACGCGCTGTCGCTCACCGGCCAACTGCTGATCGCCATGCCGGCGATGGCCGATGCGCGGTTCGCCACCAGCGTGATCTTCGTCTGCGCCCATACCGAGGACGGGGCGATGGGCATCGTGGTGAACCGCCCCCTCGCCTCGCCGAGCTTCGCCGACCTGCTGCAGCAGCTCGGCGTCGATCCGGTGCCGCCGGCGCGCTCGATCCGGCTGTGCCAGGGCGGGCCGGTCGATCACGCGCGCGGTTTCGTGTTGCACAGCGCCGACTGGACCGGCGACGGCAGCCTGCGCGTCGATGACGCGACGGCGCTGACCGCGAGCCTCGACATCCTCAAGGCGATCGCCTCCGGCGGCGGGCCGCAGCTCGGCGTGCTGGCGCTCGGCTATGCCGGCTGGGGGCCGGGGCAACTGGAGCAGGAGATCGTGCAGAATTCCTGGCTTTCCGCCCCTGCCGACGCGGCGCTGCTGTTCGACGACCAGCACGACACCAAGTGGCGGCGGGCACTCGCCAAGCTGAAAGTCGACCCGCTGCTGCTGTCGGCGCGGTCCGGCCACGCCTGAGGCTGATTAAATCGTGGACAGAGACCGGCGCCGGCCTTGACGGCGGCACCATCGCGCTGAGGTGAGAGCCGGGCGCGATGCGGCCTGGCGCCCTGCGGTGCCCTTGAGCAGGCCGCGGGGACACGTGTCATGAAAAGCCTCGATCACACGGCACTGACCGCGGCGGCGGTGCTCGGAGCGGGCTGTCTGCTCGGCGCCTGCACCGCAGCGACCATGACCGCCGCTCAATATCCGCCCGTCAACCATGTCGGCGGGATCGACGAGGGCGGGCTGCTGGCCTCTGGCCGGCAACTTGCCATCACGCTGGCGCCGAACGGGACGATCGTCACCAAGACCGCGACCGCGGCCGATCCGCCGGCAACCGCAAGCCACGCCTACACCGATGGCGGCCGCGGATTCCCCGTCACCGCCAGCCTCGCCGTCGGCAAACCCGGCATGAGCGCGCATGCGGTCGGGGCGAAGTCTGGCTCCGGTCACGGCGGCGGCGGTGGGGGCGGCGGTGGGGGTGGGGGTGGTGGAGGCGGCGGCAAATAGTCCGCCGGCCGCGATCACCAGCGGAACGCCGGCAGCGTGGCGCGCGGCGCGAGGCCGGCCGCGCGCGCCGCTGCCTCGGCCGTCTCCGGCCCGGCCAGCCCGGCGCCGTGGATGCCGCCGAGCACCCAGCACGCATCCACGCCCACGGCGGCGGCGCCGGCGATATCGGTGCGCAGCGCATCACCGACCGCCAGCACGTCGCCGGGCGGCAGCGCGAGTTCGGCGAACACCGGGCGATAGACCGCGGGATCGGGCTTGCCGACCCACAGCACCTGTCCGCCGAGCGACGCATAATGCAGCGCCAGTGCGCCGGCGCAGATCACCCGCGCGCCGCCGCGGATCACTTCGAGGTCCGGGTTGGCGCACACCATCGCCAGCCCGGCGGCGCGGCAGGCGGCGAGTTCCTCGAACCAGGGCGACACCTCGGTCGGCACGCGGGTGTCGTCGGGGCCGGTGTTGAGCACGAAATCCGCATCCGCCGGCCGCGCCACGTCCACGTAGTCGAGGCCCACGAATACGTTGCGGTCCCGCTCCGGACCGATGTGATAGAGGCGCCGGCCGAGAGCCGCGAACGCCGGCAGGTCGCGGTCGCGCAGCAGCGCGTGCGTCACCTCGCCGCTGGTCACGATGCCGGTATAGAGGTCGGCGGTGATGCCCATCGTCCGCATGCCCGCCGCGGCGACGCCGGCGCGGCGCGGCGCGTTGGACAGCAGCACCACGCGCCGTCCGGCATCGCGCAACCGCCGCAGGCACTCGACCGCGCCCGGATAGGGCGCCACGCCGTCATGCACCACGCCCCACAGATCGACGATGAAACCGCCATAGCGCGCGGCCAGCGGCGCGAAGTGTTCGAGGTGCTGCATGCGGGTTCCTAGAGGTCGGCGCCGATCGCATCGGCGATGGTGGCGAAGCCGTCGGCGTCCAGCGCGGCCAGCAGCTCGCGCTTGAGGCGCGGGATCAGCGCCGGACCCTGCAGGGCGAACGCCGTATAGATCTGCACGAGACTCGCGCCGGCACGTATTTTCTGCAGCGCCTGCCGCCCGCTCGCGATGCCGCCGACGCCAATCAGCATGAGCCGCCCTTGCGCCAGCCGCGCCACCGCGGCGAGCATCGCCGTGGACGGCGCGAACAGCGCCGCGCCGGACAGGCCCCCCGCCTCGCCGGCATGGCGGGAACGCAGGTGGGCGGGGCGCGCGAGCGTGGTGTTGGCGACGACCAGCCCGGCGATGCCCGCATCGATGCAGGCGGCGACGATGCCGGGCAGGTCGGCGGGGGCGAGGTCGGGAGCCAGCTTGACGAGCAGCGGCGGCGCGTCGGGCACGGCGCGGCGGATGGCGGCGAGGATGCCACCCAGCCGCGGCGCCGCCTGCAGGTCGCGCAGGCCGGGCGTGTTGGGCGAGGACACGTTGACCACGACATAGGCCGCATGCGGCGCGACCGCGGCGACCAGCGCCGGGTAGTCGCGCTCGGCCACCGCCCCCTGCTTGTTCAGCCCGACATTGGCGCCCACCGGCACGCCGGCGCGCGCAGCGGCGAGGCGGCGGACGAAGGCGGCGAGGCCCGCATTGTTGAAGCCGAAGCGGTTGATGACGGCGCCGTCCTCCGGCAGGCGGAACAGGCGCGGGCGCGGGTTGCCCGGCTGCGGCAGGCGCGTGACCGTCCCCGCCTCCAGGAACCCGAAGCCGAGCCGCGCGAGGCCGGGCAGCGCCACCGCGTCCTTGTCGAACCCGGCGGCCAGCCCGATCGGGTTGGCGAAGCGTTGCCCGAGCACGTCCACCGCAAGGCGCGGATCATCCGGCCCGGCCGCGCTTCCACCCAGGCCGAGGCACAGCGCGCGCAGGGCGAGGTGATGGGCGCGCTCCGGGTCCATGCGGCGGAGCAGCGGGAACGCGGCGGCGGCGAGCAGGCTTGGCATGGGCCGTTCCTGCCGCAGCCGCGCCGGATTGGGAAGCCGCTTGCGCCGCCGGGCCGCCGTGCGCACATGCGCGGTGCGATGTGGAACGAGCCGTATCTGGAAACCTGCTGCCGCGCGACGCTGCACCGGCTGACGCTGGCGGGCGCGCTCGGCCGGCCGGCGGGGTTGAAGGACGGGCCGTGCCTGGAGCGGCTGGCGGGGATGGGGCTGGCGGAGGCGCGCGCCGACGGGCGCTACGAACTCACCGCGTCGGGCGTGGCGCGGCACCGCACGGAGGTGCTGAACGGCGCAACAGGCGCCGGCCGGCAACAACGTCGGCGCTGATCAGCAGCAGAACTGCGCCGAAATTCCACAGCAACACCAGCGCCGAGGCGGCGATGGCGTGCAGCAGCATCAGCCCGCTCGCGGTCAGCGCCGCGACGGCGAGCGCGCCTTCCCCCAGCGCCGGCTCCAGGCGGAGCGGCGCGGCGCGGCGCAGCAGCCACAGCATCGCCCCCGACCCCGGAACGCCAAGCAGCAGCAGCGTGGCGAAGCAGCGCGCGGTTTCGCCCAACTGCATGCCGCCGGGCGCGATGCGCACCCAGTCGGTCAGGCAGCCATAGCCGATCGTGCCGAGCCATAGCGCCGCCGCGGGCAGAGGCAGCAGCAGCCACCCGTGCCCGCGGTCCGGCTGCGCCGCCAGCAGGGCGGCGAAGGCGCCGAGCACACCGGTGGCGAGCGCGCCGCCCAGCGACATCAGGAAGCGCGGATCGGCGAGACTCGCGCCCAGATCGCCGCGCGGCCCGTGCAGCCCCAGCAACACGGCAAACAGCATCGCCACCAGCGCGAGCCACAGCGCCACCCGCTGCCACACCGGCCTTAACCGATGCACCGGCCCGGCACCGGCGGCGAGTTGCGCGATCAGCGCCTCGGTCCCGGTCATCCGGCGGCCCCCGCGAGCAGCGCGCGCAGGCGCATCAGGCCGCGATGCGTCGCCACCTTCAGCGCCCCCACCGTCATCCCGCTCACCGCCGCGGCTTCCTGCAACGACATCTCCTTCAGCTTCAACAACTCGATCGCCTGCCGCTGCCCGGCCGACAGACCGGCGAGCGCCCGATGCATCGCCGGCACATCGCCCATCTCCACGCCCTCATTCGGCGTGGCGGCGGCAAAGGTTTCATCCGCCGGGTCGAGCGCCATTTCCCGCGCCAGGCGCCGCGCGCGCCCGCGGCGCCGGTCGGCGATGCGATGACGGGCAATGCCGGCCAGCCAGGGACGGAATGGACGGCGCGGATCGTAGGCGTGGCGCATGGCGTGCAACGTCAGCAGCGTGTCCTGCACGGCATCCTCCGCCTCCGTCGCATCGCGCAACGCCTGCCGGGCGAACCCGCGCAGCCAGGGTAGCACGCCGCGCAACAGACGATGATAGGCGTCACGATCGCCGT
>JAJZVE010000483.1 GCA_021845835.1 Pseudomonadota bacterium
TCCGATCTCGCGGAAGATCCCCTCCCGCTGCATCTTCTTCTTCAGCGCCTTCAGCGCCTGATCGACGTTGTTGTCACGAACGAGGACTTGCACTTGGCCGCCGGCTCCTTTCCAATCGCACCCCGCCGATCGGGGCACGCGCAACGGCCCGGGACGGCGCGCCGCTCCGGGAAGACGGGCGCTATAGCATGGCCGCCGGGCCTCGCCAAAGGCTTTCGACACCCCATGTTCGGTGCCTGCCGCGCCGAGAAGGGGAACCGGAATGGCCATCCTGAAGATCGCCCGCATGGGACACCCCGTCCTGTTGCAGCGCGCCGAGCCGGTCGCCGATCCCGCCTCGCCCGAGATACGCCGCCTGATCGCGGACATGATCGAGACCATGGACGACGCCTCCGGCGCCGGTCTCGCCGCGCCGCAGGTGCATGTGGCCCTGCGCCTGTTCGTCTTTCGCGTCCCCGCCGAGCGCAGCACCGGCGAGGCCGACGACGCCCCGGCGCCGGCGAGCGTGCTGATCAACCCGACCGTCGAGCCGGTCGGCGAGGATGTGCGGCTGCGCTGGGAAGGGTGCCTGTCCATCCCCGGCCTGCGCGCCGCCGTGCCGCGCCACTGGCGCGTCCGCTACCGCGGCCTGGATGCCGAGGGCCGGCCGGTGGCGCGCGAGGCCAGCGGCTTTCACGCCAGCGTGGTGCAGCACGAATACGATCACCTGGACGGGATTCTCTACCCCATGCGCATGACCGACTTCTCCCTGTTCGGCTTCACCGAGGAACTGGCGCGCGCGGCCCAGCGGCAGCTCCAGCAGGCTGCGCAGCAGGAACGCGCGGCATGATCGCCCCGCCGGAGCGCTCGCCCGGGCGCGACGCCGCGATCGACGCGCTGCTGGCGCGCGTGCCCGCGCAGGGCTGGACCCGCGCGGCGCTGCGCGGCGCGCTGGCGGACATCGGCGGCGACAGGGAGGATGCCGGGCTGCTGTTCCCCGGCGGCGCGGCCGAACTGGTGGAGGCATTCATCGACCTCGCCGACCGCCGCATGGAGCAGGCCGCCGCCGCGCCCGATTTCGCCGCCCTGCGCACCCCCGGCCGGGTGCGGGCGCTGCTCGCCTACCGCTTCGCGCAGCACCGTCCGCACAAGGACGCCATCCGCCGCGCCCTCGCGGTGCTGGCGCAGCCCGGCAACGCCGCGCTGGCGGCCCGCTGCACCGCCCGCACCGTCGATGCCATCTGGTTCGCCGCCGGTGACCGCTCGGCCGATTTCTCCTGGTACAGCAAGCGCGCGACGCTCGCCGCGATCTACACCGCGACGCTGCTCTACTGGCTGCGCGACACCAGCGAGGACGATGCGGCCACGCTCGCCTTCCTGGACCGGCGGCTCGCCGGCGTGGGCCGCATCGGCGCGCTGCGCCGGCGCCTCGAACAGGGCTGCGCGCGGTTCCGGCCCATGGGCAAGGCTGCCTGAGCGAAATCCCGCGGGCTGATCGCCGGCCTGACCGCCTCAGGCCCCGACCACGACGCGAATGGCGGTCGGCGCATCCCGCACCGTCAACGGCGCACAGCCGGCGGCGTCGCCGTCGGTCTGCGCCGGCACGCGCTCGCTCTCGATGGCGACGTGCCCGGCCCGCAGCAGTTGCAGGCCGGGCATGCGCGGCAGCAGGTTCAGCGGCAGCGCAGCACCGTAGAGCAGGGCGGAGGCGGGGCCGGAGCGGTCGAACAGCGCCACGGTGAAGCCACGATCGGCCGGGGTTGCCCCCGGCGCCAGCAGGTAGCACCCGCCATAGAGATGCCCCTTGCTGACGATCACGCTGCCCGCCTCGCGCGGCACGCCGTCCACGCGCACGCGGATCGGCTGGAAGCGGTAGCGCGCCGCCTCGCGCAGCGATTGCAGCACGTAGGCGCCGCGGCCGAACGCCCGCTTCAGCCCCGGCGGCAGGCGCTGCACCACCTGCGCGTCGAAGCCGACGCCGAGCATCTGCACGAACACCCGCGCCCCCGCCGCCCCGGTCGCGATGCCCGGCCAGATCGTGCGGGTGCGGCCGAAGGCAAGCGCCGCCGCCACCTCGCGCGGCTGGAACGGCAGGCCGAGTTCATGCGCCAGCACGTTCGCCGTGCCGAGCGGAATCACGCCGAGCCGGCAGCCGGAGCCGTTCAGCCCGTTCGCCACCTCCGCGATGGTGCCGTCGCCGCCCGCCGCCACCACCAGATCGGCGCCGCTCCCGGCCGCCTCGCACGCCAGCTCCTTCGCATGGCCGGCATAGCGCGTTTCCGCCAGTTCCAGCCGCATGCCGTTGGCGGACATCACGTCCAGCACCCGCCACAGCCGCGCCGCCCGCCGCCGCCCGGCGGTCGGATTGAACACGATCAGCATCCGTGGCGCCGCGTTGTGACGCACAGGCGTTCCCTGGTCATCCCGACTCGCCGGCTCCACGGTGGCTAATGAACCAAAATGACGGGGCAGGATGGCATCTGCGTGACCGTTCCGGGACATGTCCATTATATTAGCCCGGAACGCGAGAGCGGCGCGAGGTCATGCAAACTTCACGTGCGCAATTCCGCAACTTCCGTTTTCTTCTGGATCGCCGATGAAACCCACCGTTCCCGCCACCGCCATGCGCCGCAGCTACCGCAGCGTCTTCATCTCCGATGTGCATCTGGGCACGCGGGGCTGCCGCAGCGACTTCCTGATCGACTTCCTGCGCCGGGTCAGTTGCGAGCAGCTGTTCCTGGTCGGCGACATCATCGACGGCTGGCGCCTGCGCAAGTCCTGGTACTGGGACGACGACTGCGACGAAGTGCTGCGGCTGATCCTCGCGCATGCGCGCGCCGGCACCGACGTGACCTACATCCCCGGCAACCACGACGAGATGTTCCGCGCCTGGCTGCCGATGGGGCTGGAGGTCGCAGGCGTGCGGCTGCGCGCCGAGGCGGTGCATGTCACCGCCGACAACCGCCGGCTGCTGGTGGTCCACGGCGACGAGTTCGACAGCGTGGTGCGCTACGCACGGTTCCTCGCCCTGCTGGGCGACTGGGCGTACCGCGCGGCGCTCGGGTTCAACACCTGGTTCAACGCCATCCGCCGCCGGCTCGGCTATCCGTACTGGTCGCTCTCCGCCTGGCTGAAGCGGCAGGTGAAGGAGGCGGTGAAGGCGATCGACCGCTTCGAGAGCACGCTGGCCGGAGAGGCGCGGCGGCGCGGCTTCGACGGCGTGGTGTGCGGCCATATCCACCACGCCGAGATGCGCGATGTCGGCGGCGTGCTCTACATCAACGACGGCGACTGGGTGGAGAGCTGTACCGCGCTGGTCGAGCACACCGACGGACGGCTGGAGCTGATCGACTGGGCGGCGCTCAACCGCCTGTCCTTCGCCTCGCCGCGTCGCAGCACGGTGCCGCAACCTGCCTGAAGCGCCCGTCACCGCCGCCCTGGCCGCCGGCGCGGCGGCAGCGCCGCGGCGCGTGCTGATCGTCTCCGACGCCTGGCGTCCGCAGGTCAACGGCGTGGTCCGCACGCTGGCGACCGTTGCCGGCGAACTCGCCGCGATGGGCCAAGCCGTCGAAGTGATCGGGCCGGACCGCTTCCGCACCCTCCCTTGCCCGACCTATCCCGACATCCCCCTCGCGGTGCTGCCGGGTCGGCGTCTCAGGCGCCTGATCGAGGATTTCGCGCCGGCCTGTCTGCACATCGCGACCGAAGGGCCGCTCGGCCTCGCGGCGCGGGCCTGGGCGCGGCGGCACGGCGCGGCGTTCACCTCGTCCTTCCACACCAAGTTCCCGGAATACGTGCAGGCCCGCACCGGCCTGCCGCCAGGGATCGCCTATGCCTGGCTGCGCCGCTTCCACAATGCCGGCAGCGGCGTGATGGTGGCGACCGACAGCCTGCGCGCCGACCTTGCCGCGCGCGGCTTCGCCAATCTCCGTGCCTGGACCCGCGGCGTCGATCTCGGCCTGTTCCGCCCCGAACCGCGCGAGGACTTCGGGCTGCCGCGGCCGGTGTTCCTGTATGTCGGGCGCGTCGCGGTGGAGAAGAACATCCGCGCATTCCTCGACCTCGACCTGCCCGGATCGAAAGTCGTCATCGGCGACGGGCCGCAACTGGCCGAACTGCGGCGGGATTTTGCCGCCGTCCGCTTCACCGGCGCGCGCTTCGGCGCGGCGCTGGCGCGCGCCTATGCCGGCGCGGACGTGTTCGTGTTCCCGAGCCTGACCGACACCTTCGGCCTGGTGCTGCTGGAGGCCCTGGCCTGCGGCACGCCGGTCGCCGCCTTCCCGGTGACCGGCCCGCGCGACGTGCTCGGCCGCGCCCCCGCCCGCATCGGCGCCGTCGATGCCGATCTGCGCCGCGCCGCCCTGGCCGCGCTGGACGGCGACCGCGCCGCCTGCCGCGCGCACGCCGAAACCTATTCCTGGCGCGCCTGCGCGGAATTGTTCCTGTCCTATCTGGTGCCGCTCGGAACCACCTGACGCCGTCGCCGAAGGAGAGGGCCAGCCCCTTGCGGGACTGGCCCCGCTCCTACCGCGGACGCATGATGATCTTGACCTTCACGGTCAGGATCACCACGATCCAGGGCAGGAGCCGACGATGCTTGCTCATCTCGGTCTCCTTCGGTTGACGCCGGTCAGTCCCATGCCTGG
>JAJZVE010000484.1 GCA_021845835.1 Pseudomonadota bacterium
CTGCGCCGCCTGGGCGCCGGCGCCGATATCGGCCAGCGCGCTGGCGCGCACCGTCTCGACATGCGCGGGCAGCGGGGCGAGACGCAGCGCGACCGGCCGCGCCCCGGTCGTCCCGGCATGCGCCGCGGCGGGCGGCAGCGCCGTCATGGCGGCGCTGCGACGGGCGGCGGCATGGCGCACCAGTTCGGCGGCGACGGCGACCGTGGTGCGGCCGATGGCGTTGGCGGGGATGCCGCTCGGCGGTGCCGGGCGGCCGACCGGCCCGGCGGGCGGCAACGGCAGGGCGCCGAGGCTGACATCGGTGCGGCCGGTCACGGCATAGACCGGGTGCGGATGCCAGACCGAGAGCGTGACCGGCGGCCGGTCGCCGTTGACGGCGTTCCAGTTCTTCACGTTGAGCACTACCTCGAAGCTGCCCCAGGCGATGCCGGCCAGGCCGCGCAGCGCCTGCGGGACCGCGACCGTGCCGGTTGGCACGCTGCCGAGGCGCACCGGCGCGACGGAGGAGTACGGCCACGCACCGTACGCCGCCGTCGGATCATAGGCGGGCAGCGCGACCGCGGCGGCGTCCGCCGGTGCGATCGTCACCGCCGCGCCGGTGCGGCCGACCACGAACGGCCCGCCGTCCGCGAGCGCGCCGGTGGCGAGCGCCTGCCGGCGCAGGCGCCGCACCGAATCGAGCACTGCGTCCGTCTGATCGGTGACGGCGTAGCCGAGCTGCATGGTCCAGGCGAGGTTTTCGTCCAGCAGGCGGAGCAGGCCGGGGAAGGGCGCCAGCGCCTTCACGTCGGGATCCCAGTCCTGGCCAACGAGCGCGTCCGTCAGCGCGTCGCCGGTGAGAGAGGCATGCTCCGGCTGCGCCACCCAGCGCGCCGCCTGCACCACCTGCAGCGGATCGCTTGCCGCCATCAGCAGCGGCGCCAGCACCGCGTCGGGGTAGAGCGCGATCGGTGCCAGCAGCGCATCGAGCTGTTCGATGGCGAACAGGTCGGGCGCCGCCGGCGCCGGCTGCGCGCTGCCAGGCGACGGGGCGAGCGCCGCCCCCAGCAGGGCGGCCAGAACGATTGGGGAGCGTGCGCGTCGCATGGGCGGGCCTCGGGCGGCGGTGATCGCGTCCGCCGATATGCGCGCGATCGCGTGAGCGCCGCAACCGGGTTTGCGCGGCGCCGGTTCAGGCCGGTTCGGACACGCCCAGCCGTCCGGCGAGGTCCTGGATGAACTGCCACGCCACGCGGCCGGAACGGGCGCCGCGCGTCATCGACCACTCGACGGCCGCGGCGCGCAGTTGTTCGCGCGGCAGGTCGATCCCGAACCAGCCGGCGTAGCCCTCGATCATGGCGAAAAAGGTGTCCTGGTCGCAGTTGTGGAATCCGATCCACAGCCCGAAGCGATCCGACAGCGACACCTTCTCCTCCGTCGCCTCGGAGGGGTTGATGGCGGTGCTGCGTTCGTTCTCGATCATGTCGCGCGGCATCAGGTGGCGGCGGTTCGAGGTGGCGTAGAACAGCACGTTCGCCGGCCGCCCCTCGATGCCGCCGTCGAGCACCGATTTCAGCGCCTTGTAGTCGGTGTCCTCGCGCTCGAACGACAGGTCGTCGCAGAAGATGAGGCAGCGGCGCGGCTGCTCGCGCACGCGGCGCAGCAGCTCGGGCAGGCTGGCGATGTCCTCGCGGTGGATCTCGACCAGCACCAGGCTGCCCGGCACCAGCGCGTTGGCTTCGGCGTGCGCCGCCTTCACCAGCGAGGACTTCCCCATGCCGCGCGCGCCCCACAGCATCGCGTTGTTGGTCGGCAGGCCGCGCGCGAACCGCACCGTGTTGTCGAGCAGGATGCTGCGCTGCCGCGTCACGCCCTGCAGCAGCGCGATCGGCACGCGCGACACCGTCGGCACCGGCGTGACCGAGGGCGGCGCCGGATGCCAGACGAAGGCGTCGGCGGCGGTGAGATCGAGCGGCACCGGCGGCGGCGGGGCGAGGCGTTCCAGTGCCTCGGCGATGCGGGCGGCGGCGTCGATCAGGCGCGGGTCCATGCTACAGGGTCTTTCGCTTCAGGCGGAACGGGGGTCGCTTGACGTTGAAGGCGCGGAAACTATGGTCCGCGCGCCGCTCCCGCAATCGGAACCAAACATGCTGACCACATCCGCCCTGGCGCAGGATTTCTCCGGCCCGCTGGCCTCGCTCTCCGGCGTCGGCCAGTTCCTGCCGATCGTGCTGATCTTCGCCGTTTTCTACTTCCTGCTGCTGCGGCCGCAGCAGCAGAAGCAGAAGGAGGTGAAGCGGATGCTGTCCGAGCTGAAACGCGGCGACCGGGTCGTCACCGGCGGCGGCATCCTCGGCACGGTGACGAAGCCGCCGCGGCCGGAGGATCGCGAGATCGAGGTGGAGATCACCGCCAATACGCGCGTGCTTGTGTTGCGCGAGACGATCAGCTCGGTGATCCGCCCGGTTGCGGCCAACGACGCGAAGAAAAGCTGAGGCCGGCCGGCGTCGTCACCGCGTCTGCAGCGGCACCGCCGTCACGCTGTTGAAGGCGCTGCCGCCGCGGCCGAGGCTGATGGTGGACCAGACGAGATAGACCAGCACCTGCTTCTCCGCGTCGTACAGCCGCGACACCCGCACTTCCTTGAACAGCGCGCTCATGCGGTCGCTGAAGACGATCTCGTTGTCCGGGATCTTGCCGTGCAGGCTGACCGGGCCGGTGGCGCGGCAGGCGATGGAAAAGCGGCTGGGGTCGGTGGCGATGCCGATGCTGCCCTTCACCCCGCCGGTCTCGGCGCGCGAGACGTAGCAGCTCACGCCATCGACGCGCGGATCGTCGTAGCGCTCCACCACGATGCGGTCGTTGCGGCCGAGCAGGCGGAAGGTTGTGTCCACCGTGCCGATCCGCGTCGGCCCGTCCGCCGCCCAGGCGGGCGTCGCCGTCAGCAAGAGCAGCAGTGCGGTCAGCGGTCGCAGCATCCTCATTCTCCCGCGTCAGTCACGGCGTAACGCGCGAAGGAGCGCGCCAGTACCTCGTAGATCGCACGCTTGAACACCGGGCCGAGCGCCGGCAGCTCCGCCAGCGCCGCCCAGCGCCAGGCGTCGAACTCCGGGTGCGGGTCGCGATCCAGGCGGATGTCGGCATCCTCGCCCACGAAGCGCAGCGCGAACCAGCGTTGCCGCTGCCCGCGATAGCGCCCGCCCAGCGCCACGCCGAGCAGCGACGGCGGCAGGTCGTAGGTCAGCCACTCGGGATGTTCGCCGATGATGCGGGCGCGGTCGGTGCCGATTTCCTCGGCGAGTTCGCGCAGCACCGCCACGCGCGGGTCCTCCGCCTCGTCGATGCCGCCCTGCGGCAATTGCCAGCCGCCGGGCGACCCCTCGGCGTTCGGCAGGTCGGCGCGGCGGGCGACCAGCACGCGGCCGGCGCGGTTGAACAGCGCAGCCCCGACATTCGGGCGATAGGGCAGGGCAGCGGCATCGATGGCGGTCACTGTCACTCAGCGGGTCTCCTGGTCGGGGTGGCGCCCGCCTGCACGGGCGGCGGCGGAGGCTGCACGATCGCGCTCACCGGCGCCAGCGTCAGGCCGCGCGCGGCGAGCGTCGCGGTCCAGGCGGCCAGCCGGTCCAGCGTCACCGGCCGCGGCAGGCCGACCAGCCCCAGCGCCGCGCCGCGGTCGCGCGCCACCTCCTCCAGCCGCGCCAGCTTCGCCTCGATCTCGGTGCGCACCGCCGGCTCGTCGATCACCACATCGACGCTGCGGCCGGTCACGTAAGGCGGCGGCGGCGCGCCGGGACGCGGGTCGATGTAGAGCAGCCCGCGCTGCGCGAGGTCCTGCAGCAGCGGGTGCATCAGCTCCGGCACCGCCGCGAACCGCTCGCCGCGCATGCCGTTGAGCGCGCCGGTCGCGCCGACATAGCCGGTGAAGCGGGTCAGCGCCCATTCCAGCCGCTGATGGTTCAGCGCCGCCAGGTTGCCGGTCAGCAGCGCGCGGTTGCCGGGATCGTCGATCGGATACCGCTCCGGCTCCAGCGGCAGCGCCAGCAGCAGCTCGTGGCCGGCGGCGCGGGCCTCGTCCAGCAGCTCCTCCGGCCGGTAGGCGTACGGCGAGACGGCGAGCGAGACGGCGCCGGGCAGCGACCTGATGGCCTCCTCGCTGTCGGTCCCGGACATGCCGATGCCGCCGAGCAGCACGGCGACGCGCGGGTGCGTAGCGGCGGCGGCGGCGAACGGCGCCGCGTAGGCGACGCGCGGCGCCAGCCCGCCGGGGTCGATGCGCGGCAGCATGCCGCCGGGGAACACGGTGGAGGGTTCCAGCAGCGCCGCATCGGGCGGCGCCACGGTGCCGGGCGGATGCGGGGGCAGCGCGGCGGTCGGCGCCGGCGCCACTGCGGGTGCAGGCGCCGGAGCGGCAGGCGCCGGGGCGGTGGGAGGCGGGGCGGCGGGTGGCGGCGCGGCGACGCGCGGCGGGCCGAGCGCCTGCAGCACCGCAGCGCCGACGACGACGAGCAGCAGCACCGTCGCCCAGAACCAGGCCAACCCCCGCCACGCGCCGGATACGAGCCGCACCGTCCCTCCGTCCGCCGGTCGCGCCGCGAGTCGGGCGCGATGAAGCTGAACCGGAGGCTACGGTCGGCCCTGGGCG